>CACYCZ010000094.1 GCA_902773055.1 uncultured Bacteroidales bacterium | reverse complement strand
GATCCGCTAGCTCAGCTGGTAGAGCACAACACTTTTAATGTTGGGGTCTTGGGTTCGAGCCCCAAGCGGATCACAGAAGAGGTCATTGACCTCTTTTTTTATTCCCATGCAGACCGCGTAAAAAGACGTAAAAAGCAGGGCCTGACATAGAGGAAGCACCACCAGTGTGCACATGTTTTTTATGGAACTGTAAAAAACTCAAAAAAAGTTCTATCTTTGTAACAGGAACAAAAAAGCCTCTCCGGAAGAGAGGCTAAAGGTTATCACCTTCGGCATATAGTCATTATTGTGATAAGATGATTTAAGATGAGATACAACGCTTTCTCTAAAAATTTTTTTCGCTGTTTGAAAAAAAACAATGATTTTTTTTGCAGCGTGGATTGTTTCTTGTAATTTTGCATACGTAATATTTGCAGGGGGATTAGCTCAGCTGGCTAGAGCGCTTGCATGGCATGCAAGAGGTCATCGGTTCGATTCCGATATTCTCCACCATCATCAAAGTAACATTTTATCTTTGGAGAGCGGAAAGGACTATCTCTATCAGAGCACTGACACGCAGACAAAGTCGTTCGTCTACCCGATTGTTGTGGTCTCACCAGTTCGTCGTTTAACCGTGGCTACAAATTCTACACCTTCAGTGTTATAGCCTGTTGATCCAAACGTTTATCCTGACAACATGACGATGGTAGTCCTCCTCACCAGCAACGGCACGCCTGTCGCCGATGCTGAGGTTGTAGCTTTCGTCAATGGAGAGTGTCGTGGTGCTGCTGTAGCCACTACTAATGGTGAAATGCCGCTTCTACTACCTGCTCATTGCCGGCGAGGACAGCGGATAACCCATGAACTGCGAGCCTATATCGGCGGCAGCATCGTGACCTTGTCAACAGACCTCACTTATACAGCGATGGAAACATCGGCGCGCCATGGGAACCCTTGATCATTGACCTGAGCATCGCACAAGGTATCACCGTCGTTGACGGTTTACCTACCGATTCCGACAGGTACACCCTGCAAGGCATCTACCTTGGCACCGCAAAGCCCACAACACCGGGCATCTATATCCGCTGCACGTCCAAAGGCAACTGGCAGAGTAAGAATGGGAAAGTAATAGTAATCAAGTAAAAAAAGAACTTTATGCTACACATAGAAGAAGAGGCTGCACGGTGCTTGCTCTGCGCCGATGCGCCATGCAGCAGGATATGTAAGACGGGCGACCCAGCACGGGCTGTACGTGCTATCCGCTTCGGCAACGGGAAACTGGCCGGGCGATGGGTCGCCGAGTGTTCCGATGAGGACCTGGAGGCGGCAGAACGCGCCTGCATCCACTATGACAGGCCGATACGGATTAGGGAGATGCTGAAGTCCGTTGATGCCGTTGATGCGGATTTTAAATCCGCATCCCTTGCCATTACCTTCTGTGGCATACGCTGCGAGAACCCATTCTTCCTGGCCTCGTCAGCCGTATGTACTAACTACGAGATGGTGGCGCGGGCCTTCGACGCAGGATGGGCCGGTGTGTTCTACAAGACCATATGCAAGCAGGACATCCGCGAGGTGTCGCCACGCTTCGATGCCGTGAAGGAGGGCACGCCGGACTTCTACGCCTTCCGTAACATGGAGCAACTGAGCGAGAACCCCTATGCGGTGGACTTCGACATCCTGCGCCGCCTGAAGCACGACTACCCCACAAAGGTCGTCGTGGCCTCAATCATGGGACAGTTTGAGAGGGAATGGATTGAACTGGCACAGATGGCCGAGGAGGCGGGTTGCGACGCCGTGGAACTGAACTTCTCCTGTCCGCAGATGCGATTGGCGGGTATGGGCAGCGACGTGGGGCAGAACCCGGAACTGGTGGCTACCTACACCACCTATGTGAAGAACAACGTGAAGATACCCGTCATACCCAAGATGGCGCCCAACATCACTCGCATGCGACTACCGGCCATGGGTGCCTACTTCGCCGGAGCTGATGCCATCTCGGCCATCAACACTATCAAGAGCATCACCATGTCGCCCGAGGCTGCCGTGAGCGGAAGGCTGACCATCTCGGGCTACAGCGGTCGGGCCGTGAAGCCTATCGCTCTGCGTTATATCCACGAGATGGCCTCGAACCATGTGCTCTCTGGCTCCCATGGCAAGCACATTGAACTGAGCGGCATCGGTGGCATCGAGACCTGGCGCGACGCACTGGACTTCATTCAGTTGGGCTGCCGCAACGTGCAGGTGTGTACCGCTGTCATGCAGTACGGCTACCGTATCATCGACGACCTAATTCTCGGACTACAGAACTATCTCGCCGAGCGCGGCTTGGCATCCGTCGAAGCCCTCGTCGGCGAGGCATTGCCCAGTGTTATCACCCCTACCGACCTCGACCGTGATACCATCGTCTATCCGAAGATAAACCGCGACCGCTGCATCGGCTGTGGCCGCTGCTACATGTCGTGCCAGGACGGCGGTCATCAGGCCATCGCCTTCGACAACCGCCAACCCCGCATCATTGGCACCAAATGCGTCGGCTGCCACCTCTGCCGTCTGGTCTGTCCTTCCGGTGCCATCGGTATGACCAAGCGGATCAACAAGAAATCATAAACAGTAATGAAACGAACTCTACTCTTGGCCGCTGTCACCACTTCAGCCATCTGCGCTTGAGCACAGATGGCTGAAGTGGTGGATTCCGACGGTTACGGCATCCCGATGGTCAGCGTGTTGACCTAAGATGGTGTGCTCATCGGCACGACCAACTCATATATAACCTTACTAAGGTCCTCGGGGGCGTATTGATGTTTATTGGGTATAAAAGAAGGAATCAGTTGTGCACGTAGGTGCCGACAGGCTCGCCGTTGAGCACCTTCTGCAGGTTGCCATAGACATCCATGTTGAAGACGTAAATAGGAAGGTTGTTTTCCTTGCACATGGTGGTGGCTGTGAGATCCATGACTTTCAATCCGCGTGTGTAGATTTCATCGTAGGTGATTTCATCAAATTTTGTAGCTGTACTGTCTTTCTCAGGATCAGCAGTATATATGCCGTCAACGCGGGTGCCCTTCAACATGACGTCGGCTTCGATTTCTATGCCGCGCAGTGAGGAACCGGTGTCAGTGGTAAAGTAGGGGTTGCCCGTTCCGCAACCGAGAATAACAACATCACCTTTTTCAAGATATTCTATGGCTTTCCATTTGTTATAGAATTCGCCGATGGGTTCCATGCGGATACCTGTCAGCACATGGGCCTTGACCCCGATTGCACCAAGCGCGCTGCTGAGGGCCAGACTGTTGATGACGGTGGCGCACATACCCATTTGGTCACCTTTGACGCGGTCAAAGCCTTTCCCTGTACCGCTGAGTCCACGGAAAATGTTGCCTCCGCCGATGACAATGGCAATCTGGACTCCTGTTTCGCAGGCCTCTTTGATTTGAGCAGCATAGTCGTTGAGGCGGTGTGGGTCTATGCCGTATCCTTGGTCTCCCATAAGGCTTTCGCCGCTGAGTTTAAGGAGAATGCGTTTGAATTTAGTCATGTTATAGTTGGGGTTTAATGATTGTTGTCGTCTTTGATTTCTTCAAAGTCAATAAACTCGGCGTTGCCATCCAAAATATCGTCTTTGACTTGTCCTGACTGCTTGCCTGAGGGCTTGAACGGAGAGGACTGCCGGGGGTGGCTCTTGGTGTTGCCGGAAAATATCCGAAGCAGTTCCTTGCGGCTGCTATATAAGAGGTAGATGATGTATAAGAGGAGAAGTAATCCGAAAAATCCCATTATGTTATCTGTTAATGATTTCTTTTGTTTGAAAGCAGGGACAATATAATGTACCAGATGATTGAAATCCATATTCCGGCAATGCTGTTTCCGATAATAAGGAAAAGGGCAATGACGAGAATGGCGGTGAAGATAAAGATATATCTGATTTTGTTATTTGCGAAAGAGAAATCCTTAAACTTCAGTGCAAACATGGGTACTTCGGCTATCAGTATCCAACATGAGAGAAAGATGAGCAACAATAAGATGTTGACATTAATGGGGAGGTCTGCCAGTACTTCCTTCATACTGATGACAAATGAGGCCCAGAAGAGAGCGTTGGCTGGTGTCGGGAGGCCGATGAAGGAACTTGTCTGGCGTTCGTCCAAATTGAATTTAGCCAATCTCAATGCAGAGAATGCAGCAATGAGAAAAGCTGAATAGGCAAGGATGGAGATGTCGGCTGAGCAAATGCTCCTCATGTATGAGAATACTATAGCAGATGGCGCAAGCCCAAAGGTAATGTCATCGGCAAGGGAATCGAGTTCCTTGCCGATGGGGGAGGATACGTGGAGGAGTCGGGCGGAGAAACCGTCAAAGAAGTCAAAGACTGCTCCGAGAATGATAAATGTCAGTGCTGGTATAAACTGATTCTCAAAGGCGAACATTGTAGCTAATGCGCCTGAGATGAGATTGCAGCATGTAATGGAGTTGGGGATGTTTTTAATCAGTAGATTTGCCATTGCGGACGGGTAGTTTTGCAATAATGGTGGTATCACCGATGGTCTTCTGGCCTTGTTTGACACATATTTCAGAATTTAATGGCAGGTAAAGATCAACGCGTGAGCCGAACTTGATGAATCCGAGATGTTCGTCAATATAGCACTCGTCATTTTCATGGGCATAGCTGACAATGCGTCTTGCCATGGCGCCGGCGACTTGGCGTACAAGTACATTGTCTCCCTGGGGAGTTTCTATGATGACGGTGGAACGCTCGTTCTCCAAACTGGCCTTAGGGAGCCATGCTTTGTGGAAATTGCCGTCTTCATGCTTGACCATCCGGATAATGCCGTCCACAGGGAACCAGTTGGCGTGTACGTTGAGAAGCGACATGAAAATGGATACCATGATGCGCTTTTCATGGAAATATTCGTTTTCCTGTATTTCTTCAAGTACGACAATAGTGCCGTCGGCAGGGGCTATGACCAGTCCCTCGGTGTCACCATTGAAGAAACGTATGGGACAACGGAAAAAATTGACAAGAATAATGTAGACTACAGAGGTAATCGCCAACAGAATATAAAAGGGTAGGCTGAATTTGAAAAGCAGATAGCATATGACATTGACTAAAACGAATATAATGCCACAAAGAATGAGGGTGTGAGTGCCTTCATGATGCAATCTGATTTTGTTGAATTTCTTAAAACGTCCGATGGCTGTTGTGTTTTGCAGGAAAACGCCTTCTTGAAGCGTAATCCAAGATTAATCATTTACAAAGGTACTCTTTTAATTTAATACAGAATGGAATCGTAATATATTTTTTTGTTATGAACTTAATATTGTTGAGAGACTTTTGATTTTTTTTGTATGGGTAGCTTGGATAATCGTCAATATATCTTTTGGGGAGCAGCGGATAGTGCGAAAACGGATAGGATAATATTTCGGCAAGTGTAAGGGATGGGCCTCAGAGGTGCTTTCCAGGATTGCTGACAAGGGGAGATTTCTCCGTGCGGCATGCGAGAGGATATTGGAAGGAATTTGGGAAAAATAGTTTGTATACTCCACGAAATAAATCTATCTTTGCACCATGTTGTTCAGCCAAGGAGAGAATGTGTTGTCTCTTCCAAGAAGGCATATATGATTTGTGAAATGAAAAGAGTGGTTTTAGTACTTTGTATGTTGCAGGCTATAGCCTGTGCCCGGCCAGAGGATATGGTTCATCCTTGGAAGGGTAAAAAAGTGGCTTATTTTGGAGATTCGATAACTGACCCTAACGTGAAGACTACGGGTCAGGACGGTCAAGGTAAAACGAATATGCATTATTGGGATTATCTCCGGGAATGGTTGGGCATTGCGCCCTATGTATATGCTGTCAGTGGTCGGCAGTGGAATGATATCCCCAGGCAGACAGAGCAGCTCAGCAAAGAACACGGCAAAGATGTCGATGCCATTATTATTTTCATTGGTACGAATGATTATATCGCTGATATACCAATAGGAGAATGGTATACTATGAAAGAGGACTCGGTGGTTTTTGCCTTGGGGAAATCGCCTGCAAGTAAAGTAGCGCGTATGCATCGCTTCTTAAATATGGATACAAAGACTTTGTGTGGCCGTATCAATATTGCAATGGACAAACTGAAGAGGGCATATCCTGAAAAGCAGATTGTGGTGCTCACGCCTGTGCATCGTGCCTATGCGACCTTCGGTGAAAAAAATATTCAGCCAGAAG
The DNA here is from genome assembly GCA_902773055.1 of uncultured Bacteroidales bacterium. Lineage (GTDB taxonomy): Bacteria > Bacteroidota > Bacteroidia > Bacteroidales > Bacteroidaceae > UBA6382. The sequence goes on along the minus strand of CACYCZ010000094.1, from coordinate 65,526 downwards.
AAAGTTATGCCAATAAACTGGGTCTTTATGTAGACGATTATGTTAAAACAATCCGTGAAGTGGCAGATGTCTGGGCGGTTCCTGTTGTGGACTTGTTTTCCCTGAGTGGCTTGTATCCGATGCTTTCAGAGCACTATGGATACTTCAATAAGCCTGATACGGACAGGCTTCATCCAAATACACCAGGGCATCAGCGTATAGCCAGAACATTGTATTATCAGTTACTGACCTTGCCGTGCAATTTTTTAGAATAAAAAAAGCCGAATAATTTTGGTAGAGTCAGTCAAATGTATTACTTTTGCACCGCTTTACTAATGTGAAGCGCCTTTTATGGTGCCCGTAGTTCAGTTGGTTAGAGCGTCAGATTGTGGTTCTGAATGTCGTGGGTTCGAGTCCCACCGGGCACCCCTCATTAAAAAGAGTAACCGAAACATCGGTTACTCTTTTTAATTTTTTTATGTAAAATATTATTCAAGATAAAGGTTGGATGCAGTAATACATCATAATTCTACGGCCTCATGGCCATAGTCTTGGTAATAGCGGATACCAGACTTGTGTTTGCGTACATATTCTTGTAGTTGTTCTTTTCGTACGGCTTCATAGACTTCGTGATTGGAATGTGTGTTCTGATAGATATCATAGTGCTGACCGAAGATTTGTTGGGCACTAATCATGTAGCCTGCTCCGTCAACAGTCTGCTCAAAGGCCGTTACTATAAGTCTGCCATTCTTTTGCTCAAGCATCATGCATCCAGAATGATTGCCGCCTGATACCATTTTCAGCGTATCATCAGCCACATTGTACCAATTTACCCAACAGTCACACCATATGCGTTCCTGTGTTGAATTGACTTCCTCTTCAGCTATAATTGTCAATGTAGGGATGCACACTTCACCTTTCTGATAATGTGTGCCAATCTCTTTTATCAAATACTCAATCATGGCCTCGCGCCTGGCTTGCTCCCTGTGACTGATTTTGATATGTCGGATGCAGTCTTGTTTGTGTTTGTCAAAGTCCGACATCAGCCACAGGCCATCCACTTTTTCCATGTATAGTTTGTGTTCCTCAATGTCGCTGCTTTCATCGAAAGAACCATCCTCCCATTTCTGTTGAACCTTGATAGTGGCTACAGCATGCGTTTCATCAGTCTGTGTCACTTCTGTTACTTCGTAGTCAGCTATTGTGCCACCGTTGCCTGTGACGAAATAATATAACCATTCATGGTCCATGGCTTCGTGTTCTGGCAGATGATTGAACATTGTGTCTAATACGGTGTAGAAGTCTGTTGTCATGAAATCTTTTGACCTTTCCAATAATTCATGGTCGGGAATGTATTGGCACAGTTCGGCAGCACGCCTGCGCAGATGTTCTTCTTTGCTGTTGCATGCAATCATCAGCAGTGATACAAGAGTGATGACGGCTATGCTTCTCATATAATACACAATCGGTGGCTGGATAATGAATAAATTCATGTGGGTGACAAGGGGCTCGTCACTTGAGCAGTGTTATTTTCAGGGGATAGATTCTATAATCCCAGCATGATGCGGAGTCCTGTGTCTACCCCGGAGAACCCCATGAAAGCCATAGCCAATAATCCCGCAGTAATCAGGGCCAAAGGTGTTCCCCGCATGGCTCGGGGCGTATCAGTCATTGCCAGTTGTTCGCGCATGCCGGCAAAGATGACCATAGCAAGCCAGAAGCCTAGTGCCGTGGCTGTAGAATAGACAAGACCTTGAAGAAGATCGTAATCTTTCTGGATGACAAGAATGGTCACACCAAGTATACAGCAATTGGTCGTTATTAATGGAAGAAATACGCCTAAAGCCTGATAAAGTGCCGGCATGGAATGCTTCAGAATGATTTCTATCATTTGAACCAAGGAGGCTATGACCAAAATAAAGACGATGGTTTGCAGATAACCTAAATCGAAGGCGTCAAGTACGTATTTCTGAATGATATATGTTACCAGTGTGGCGACAACCAGTACGGCAGTCACAGCCATACCCATGCCTGAGGCTGTATCGGTTTTCTTGGATACTCCCAAAAACGGACAGATGCCCAGGAATTGAGCCAAGACGATATTGTTGACAAAGATGGCTGTAATAATAATCAGGAATAAATTCAGAGTGTAATCCATATTCTGTTTCCTCCTTTATTTATTGTTTTTGAGAATAAGTTTATTGAACAATGCTATGAGATAGCCTAAAACAAGGAAAGCTCCGGGGGCCAGTACAAAAACGAGCATTCCATAGCTTTCACCTTGAAGAGGGATGCCGCTGAGGCCAAAATCGTCGCTGTGGAATACAGCTCCAGTACCCAGTATTTCGCGTACGATTCCTAGTAAGGTTAATGCTCCGGAGAATCCCAGTCCGATACCGACACCGTCAAGAATGCTTGCCCATGGGCCATTTTTGGCGGCGAAGGCTTCTGCTCGTCCAAGAATGATGCAGTTGACAACAATCAGAGGGATAAAGAGTCCCAGCGTATTGTATATAGCCGGGAGGTAGGCCTGCATAAGCATCTGTAGTAATGTGACCAAAGAAGCTATGATGACAATGTAGGCTGGAATGCGTACTTTGTCGGGGATAAGATTTTTAATGCAGGAAATAATAAAATTAGACATTATGAGGACGAACATGGTGGCTATGCCCATTGAGAGGCCGTTTACAGCCGATGATGTCGTACCAAGTGTGGGACACATGCCCAGCAGCAGCACAAAGGTGGGGTTATCCTTTAATATGCCATTCGTAAGAATTTTCAGGTTGTTGTTCATAATGCAGATCCTCCTTTCTTGTTATCTTCTGCTGATTGAATGCAGGTTGTTTCAGTTTGGCTCGCATGGCGGGCACGAAGTTCGTCATAAGCCTGCTGGATGGCTTTCAAGAAAGCGCGTGAGGTGATTGTGGACGCAGTGATGGCATCGATGTCTCCGCCGTCTTTGCTGACTGTAAGGTTACATTGTCCAGGATTTTTCCCGATAACATTGCCTTTTTGTCCCTTTTGGAACCATGTGCTGGCTTTTGTTCCGAGACCGGGGGTCTCCGAACTGTCTAAGATGGTGTACCCTAAAATGGTACCTTCAGGGTTAAATCCCACCAATACCTTGAGTTTACCGCCAAAGCCCAGTGTCGCCGTTGTTACGGCAGTACCTAACTGATATCCTGTTGCATCGGTTACAGTATAGAATTCATATTCATCTTTCACCTCAGGCTGAGACACCTGAATATTGTCGGCTCCCATTACTTTGCGGATACCTTTTTTCAGGTTGTCTGCATTGATTTGTTCTATTTGTGGGGCAGTTACGGAATTGACCCATGCTAATATTCCTCCTGCTACAAGGGTAACGATGGTGAGGACTAAAATCATATTTGTCAGCGAGGATTGCAGTTTTTTCATTTGTCAGAGCCCTCCACTGCTCCATAGCGCTGAGGCTTGCAATACATATTTATCATAGGAGTAAACGCATTCATGATTAGAATGGCAAACGACATACCCTCAGGATAGGCTCCGAAGGTACGGATAATCACAGTCAGCACTCCGATGGCTATGCCATAGACCAGTTGTCCTTTTGGGGTCATTGGAGATGTGACATAGTCTGTTGCCATGAAAATGGCGCCAAGCATCAGGCCACCACTAAGTATTTCTATAACGGGAGAGACAAAAACAGGATTCATCCAGTGCATAATCCCTGTTATGACAAACACTGTTGCTATGATGCTGACAGGAATATGCCATGTGATGATATGGCGTATCAGCATATAGCCGAGTCCCAGCAACAAGGCCAAAGCGCAGACCTCACCCATGCATCCCCCTGTTGCTCCTACCAGCATGTCGAATGCAGAGGGCAGGTCGTCAAGCAGGGAGGCATCGCCTGTCTTGACGGCGTCCTTGATGAGTGCCAGAGGTGTTGCTCCTGTCTGGGCATCAGCATATGTTGTAAATGGTTGGCCTGTCGTGGGCCATGTAGTCATCTCTACGGGAAAGGAAATCAGCATAAAAGCGCGGGCGGCCAATGCGGGATTAAACAGGTTGCACCCTAATCCGCCGAAAGTCATTTTGACAACGCCGATGGCAAACAATGCGCCGATGCCTACCATCCATAAGGGAATGTTGGAAGGCAGGTTGAAGGCCAGGAGTAGACCTGTTATGACAGCAGAGCCGTCGGTGATAGTCAGTCTTGGATTCTTCAGCATGAACTTGTTGACAGACCACTCAACGAACAGGCAGGATGCAACTGACACTGTTGTCACCAGAATAGCTCCCAAGCCCCAGAACCAAAATGAACACAGTAATGCGGGCAAGAGCGCTATGCATACTCCGTACATATTCCTTTGCACACTGTCACCGCTGTGAACATGAGGCGACAGGGAAACGATTAATTGATTTGCCATATCTTTCTGATTTTGTTTTGAAATAGAGTTTTTAAGAACGCGACTTGATAATTCCTGTAACGGTGGACTTGCCGATGCGCACATAATCCAGCAATGGGCGATGAGCAGGGCAAGTAAACTGGCAGGAACCACATTCTATGCAAGATGTAATATCATTGTGCTCAAGCAAGTCCCACATTTCGCGGGCTGCTCCGTCGGCAAGCAGATAGGGCTCCAGCCCCATTGGGCATGCTGTAACACATTTTCCACATCGGATGCAGGGTCCCGGCTTGGCGCGTCGTGCATCTGTGCCTGTCATAATCAATATCCCCGACGAGCCCTTGCATACAGGCACTTCCGTATTGACCAGTGCCTTACCCATCATGGGGCCGCCACCGATAATCTTGCCGGTATCTTCGGGCAGTCCGCCGCACTCGTCAATGAGTAGGTTCATCGGTGTTCCTATACGTGTCATCAGATTGGAAGGGTGAGCCAGACTTTTGCCTGTCACGGTAACAACCCGTTCAAAGAGCGGTTTGTTTTTCATTACAGCCTGATATACTGCGTATGCTGTTCCCACATTCTGGATGATAGCACCTACGCTGGCAGGCAGGGCTGGAGGTGCCGGTACCTGACGTCCGACGACAGCATCGATAAGTTGTTTTTCGCCTCCCTGTGGATATTTTACCTTTAGGGGAACTACTTCTATGCCTGTATACGCCCGGGCATGTTCTGTCATCAATCTGATGGCATCAGGCTTGTTGTTCTCAATGGCAATAAACCCTTGGGTTACCCCGACGGCTTTCATGATAAGGGTTGTTCCGACTAGAATTTCGTCGGTATGCTCCAGCATGAGCCGATGGTCTGCGGTCAGGTAAGGCTCGCATTCAACGGCGTTGATAATCACCCATTCTATTTTGTTTCCCGGCGGAGGCGATAATTTGACGTGGGTGGGGAAACAGGCCCCTCCCAAACCAACGATGCCGGCATTTTGAATTTTGGCAATGATGTCTTTGTCTGTCAGTTCCGGGTGCTCCTCAAGTCTGACCAGCTGCTTGCTGCGATCAATGGATTCTTCCCATTCATCGCCTTCCACTTGTATGAAAACTGCAGGCTTGGCATATCCGCTGGCATCAATGACGGTGTCAATCTTGAGTACTGTACCGCTGACAGATGAGTGGATGGGGGCCGAAACATAGCCGCCGGCTTCCGCTATAGGCTGTCCGACCTTGACGACGTCACCTTTACTGACAATTGGCTTGGCAGGTGCTCCTATGTGTTGTCCCAAAGGGAACACGGCAACTTGTGGCAACGGGGCCTGGCGTATAGGCTCGGAAGCCGATAATTTGTTTTCCTGAGGATGTACGCCACCTATTTTGAATGTTTTCACTGTGTGTTGTTTTTTGTCGTTAATGTTTCCTGAGTGGTATTTTCTTCAACAGGGGCTTCCTGTGGTGTGCTCCATTCCCCTATTTTATGAATGGATTTTCTCGGACATGCCTGCTCACACTTTCCGCAGAGCGTGCATGCGGCGGCATCGATATATGCCAGGTTGTCTTCAACGGTGATGGCATTGCTTTCGCACTGTTTCATGCAGAGCCTGCAGCCGATACATGATACGTCACATTCGTTCTTGGCCAGTATGCCTTTGTCCTTATTGCGACATTTGACTACCATGCCTGTCAGTTCGTTTGTGACGCTGCGTATCTCTATCAGGTTTCTCGGACATGCCTTGGCGCAGGCCCCGCAGGCTGTGCATGAGCCTGGGTCTACTTCCGGCAATCCGGTTTCAGTATTCAAGGTGAGAGCCCCAAACTGGCATTTGGCGACGCAGTCACCACATCCCAGACATCCATAGGCACAGGCCGTGGCTCCCATGCTGGTGGCGTGGGCGATGCGGCAGGTCGGTGCTCCGTCGTAGATTCTTACATGCGGTCTGTTCTCGCATGATCCGTTGCAGCGTACGACGGCGATACGGGTGGTGTCTTCAGCGGCAGCTTCCAGACCTAATGCCGCGGCAACTTGATCCATGACGGCCTTGCCGCCTACGGGACAGGATAATCCCTCCAGGGAGCCTTTGTCGGCAGCCTTTACACATGCTGCGGCCATGGCGCTGCAACCTGGGAAACCACATCCGCCGCAATTGGCTCCGGGAAGCAGGTCGTTGACCGTATCCAAGCGCGGGTCTTCCTGTACGGCAAACCTGCGTGATACGACATACAGTACTGAGGCCAGCACAAGTCCTGCTCCTCCCAGCACGCATATTGCAAGAATTATAGTATCCATAAGATTAATGTTTTGCTATTTTAAATGTGAAATTCTTTCCCATGCTGTCCCGCCTTTGATACAGCAGCAGGAAATATGCAGCATAGATCAACAGCATAAGTCCGACAGCAGTAATGTCCTTCAGATGCAGCCATGCAACTGCCAGTGGAATCCATATCAGTGTTATCAGCAGGGGCGCTCCGAATGCCAGCATCACGGCCTTGCGCTTCATGCCTGTTGTTCCGTAGATGGTGACTTCCTGTCCGATGGTATAGTCTTCTGCATGGTCCTCAACTACATCTATCAACTTTTCCTTGCTCTCCGACGAAGGGCACAGTCGGCGGGCACTGCATGATGAGCAGGCTGTTACCTGCAGGATTTTTACCTGCATATGGTGGCCGGTTATGCTTACAATGCTGCCTGTATGATAGAGTGGTCTGTCTGCCATGAAAGAAACTATAAGTCGTGGCGCATAAAGCGGAAAGATGCTATTTCTTCATATTTTGTCCCGGGACGGCCATAGTTGGCATAAGGATAAATGGATATTCCGCCTCGTGGTGTGAAGATGCCTGTCACCTCTATGTATTTAGGGTCCATCAACCGGATAAGGTCCTTCATAATCTTATTGACACAGTCTTCATGGAAATCACCGTGATTGCGGAAACTGAAAAGGTAGAGTTTCAGGCTCTTGCTTTCCACCATTCGTCTGTCTGGGATATAGCTGATGCGTATTTCGGCAAAATCGGGTTGTCCTGTGATGGGGCACAATGAGGTAAACTCAGGGCAGTTGAACCTTACCCAATAATCGTTTTCAGGATGCTTGTTCTCAAAGCTTTCCAGTACTTCCGGAGCATAGTCCTGACGGTACTGTGTCTTTGTGCCTAATGCTTGAAGTCCTTCGTCCTTTCTATCCATATGTATTCTTTCTGATTTTCAAATCCAAATATTTTTCTAATCCTCTCCGGCGCAATTTGCAGGCAGGGCATTCGCCGCATCCGTCGCCCGGGATGCCGTTGTAGCACGTTACCGTGTCATTGGCAATCACGTCCATTACTCCGAGTTCGTCTGCCAGGCCCCATGTCTCGCACTTGTCCATCCACATCAATGGGGTATGGATGACAAACTGTTCATCCATTGCCATGTTGAGTGTAAGGTTCATGCTTTTGATAAAGGAGTCACGGCAGTCGGGGTAGCCGCTGAAGTCGGTCTGCGATACACCTGTAACCAAGTCATAAATGCCTCTTTCCCGTGCGTAGACTGCTGCCATGCTGATAAAAAACATATTGCGCCCGGGTACGAACGTATTGGGCGGTGTATCGGCAGGCTTTTCCTTGTCCATCTTGACAGAAGGGTCTGTCAGGGCATTTTGGCTCAGGGTGCTGATGAACGATGCGTCCATCTTGTCCCAGACGACTCCGGCATTCTCTGCAATTTTCTGTGCGTGGGCCACTTCTGTGATATGCTTCTGCCCGTATATGAAAGTCAGTGCCCACACCTGTCTGAAATGTTTTTTAGCCCAATACAGACATGTTGTAGAGTCCTGACCGCCACTGAATATTACAAGTGCTCTGTCACGGTTCATGTATCTGCTCTTATTTATACCTGCAAAGATAGTGATTTTTAGACAAACGTAACCCTCCTGTGACCAAGATTACGCATTGGGATATGGTTGAATTTGGGGTGTCTGAAACCAGCCTCTTGCCGTTCGCAGGCTGTACGCAATGCCTGAGCCGTGTTTGTTGAGGATAAATAAGAATAATGCATGAAATTACCATGAATATTTTTCGGCCTTAAATACTTAAATCTGAATAGAATGAGTATGGGCGTATCCTGACGGCAGCTTTTCAATGAAATGTGCCGTGTGCCCCCTGCCAGACGGGTCTCCGAAAAGTTTTCTGCAAAATCCGTTCAGACTGTTTTTACCTTCTGTAAAATTAACAGTTGTTAACATCGAGCACTGGTGTTTGTTCCGGCTCTTGATACCCCTATCAGAATGGTCTGTGTAGGGGCTGATTTTTGCAGGCCTGCGCTTTTTTACTGGCAGGCCTACCAGTTATAACGCGCAGGCCTGCCAGCAAAAACTGCAAGGCCTGATAATTTTTTCATATATGCGAGCGGATGCAAAATTATCGAAAACAATGTTAATATTAGTAAAAATACCGCTATACTTGCCAGAGTAGGCAATACGCTGACCGGAAGTGTTTGTTCATCTGTGTAAACTAATCTCATCCGTATTCCTGAAAACTTATCGGCAACAGTATGCAGGCATCAGTATAATTTTTATTATCTTTGCATGTTACTAATGTAAATAAAGAAAAAGCGAAAATATCATGTTTGAAAACTTATCCTCGAGATTAGAACGCTCATTTAAGATACTTAAGGGTGAAGGTAAAATTACAGACATCAATGTTGCCGAAACCTTGAAAGATATCCGCAGGGCCCTGCTGGATGCCGATGTCAACTATAAGGTAGCCAAGAGTTTTACTGACCATGTTAAGGAAAAAGCCATGGGCCAGAATGTGCTTACGGCCGTCAAACCGGGACAGTTGCTGGTGAAAATCGTTCACGACGAACTGGTTGAACTCATGGGCAGCAGTGCTGCGGACCTGAAACTGGAGAATCGTCCTGCCGTTATCCTGATGAGCGGTCTGCAAGGCTCCGGTAAAACAACCTTCAGCGGCAAGCTGGCACTTTGGCAGAAAACGCAGAAACACCGCAAGCCTCTGCTTGTGGCATGCGACGTATACCGTCCGGCAGCTGTCAATCAGTTGCAGGTTGTAGGTGAAAGTATTGACGTGCCGGTCTACACCGAGCCGGGAAACATGAACCCTGTGGAGATAGCCCGCAATGCCATCAAGGAAGCTAAGCAGAAAGACTATAACCTCGTCATCATAGATACCGCCGGCCGGCTTGCCGTCGATGAAGAGATGATGAATGAAATAGCAGCCCTGAAAGATGCCCTGCAACCTGACGAGACCTTGTTTGTGGTAGACTCTATGACTGGTCAGGATGCTGTCAATACGGCCAAGGAATTCAACGACCGTCTGGATTTCAGCGGTATTGTGCTGACAAAACTGGATGGTGATACCCGTGGCGGTGCTGCACTGTCTATACGCACCGTGGTAAACAAGCCTATCAAGTTTATAGGTACCGGCGAGAAGATGGAGGCTTTGGATGTGTTCCATCCCGACCGCATGGCCAACCGTATCCTGGGAATGGGTGACGTGGTGAGCCTCGTGGAAAAGGCGCAGGCTGTATATGACGAGGAGGAAGCCCGACGCTTGCAGAAGCGCATTGCCAAGGACAAGTTTGACTTCAATGATTTTCTGGCACAGATACATCAGATTAAGAAAATGGGTAACCTCAAGGATTTGGCTGCCATGATACCAGGTGTAGGCAATGCCGTAAAAGATATGGATATTGATGACAATGCCTTCAAAGGCATCGAGGCCATCATATACTCTATGACACCCTTTGAACGGGCTAATCCGGCACTGATCAACAGCAGCCGCAAGATGCGTATTGCCAAGGGCTCGGGTACGACACTGCAGGATGTCAACAGGCTGATTAAGCAGTTTGACCAAACGCGCAAGATGATGAAGATGATGACTGACAAGCGTTTTGCCACAGCTATGAAAAACATGAAAGGCCGCATGCCGCATGCGTAAGTTTATTTCCCCCGAAAAGTATTAAAATTACGAATCCATGACACTGATAGACGGAAAAGCCACCGCCGCAGCGATTAAAAAAGAAATAGCTGAAAAAGTAGCGGGCATTGTGGCCAATGGAGGCAGGCGCCCTCATCTGGCTGCCATACTGGTAGGGCATGACGGCGGCAGCGAAACCTACGTGGCTAATAAAGTCAAGGCATGCGAGGAGTGCGGATTTGAATCAACACTTATCAGATATGAGTCTGATGTTACCGAGCAGGAACTGCTGGATAAAGTCAGAGAGCTCAACGAAGACAATTCTGTAGACGGATTCATCGTTCAGCTGCCTCTGCCCGGCCACATCAACGAACAGAAAATAACCGAAGCCATAGACTATCGCAAGGATGTAGACGGCTTTACGCCGGTTAATGTCGGCAGGATGGCAATAGGATTGCCGTGCTTTATTTCAGCTACCCCGAAGGGTATTCTGGAATTGCTCCGGCGCTACAATATTCCAACCCGTGGCAAGCATTGTGTCATTATAGGACGCAGTAATATCGTGGGCAAGCCGATGGCTCAACTGATGCTCCAGAAAATTTATGGTGACAGTACCGTAACCGTATGTCATAGCCATACCGACAATCTGAAAGAGATATGCCGTACCGCCGATATCCTTATTGCTGCTATCGGCCGGCCGGCATTCGTCACTGCCGACATGGTCAAACCTGGTGCCACAGTAATTGATGTAGGCACTACCCGTGTAGCTGATGCCTCTCGCAAAAGTGGGTTCCGCCTGCAAGGAGATGTTGACTTTGACACTGTGGCTCCCCTGTGCAGCTATATCACTCCGGTACCCGGGGGCGTAGGACCCATGACAATCAGTATGCTCATGCTGAACACACTGCTTGCCACTGAACGAGATTGGTAATACCCTCAAATAGAAATTTACATACAGAGTCTTTATAAAACTATGAAAGTTGTACTACTTGCCGGTGGATTCGGCACACGCATCTCAGAAGAATCAGCGTTCATGCCTAAGCCTATGATTAAAATAGGAGGCATGCCCATCTTGTGGCACATCATGAAAGAATATTCCTACTACGGCCACAATGATTTCATCATATGTGCCGGCTATAAGCAGGAATACATAAAGGAATGGTTTTCCAATTATTTCCTCTTCAACAGTGATGTCAGTTTCGACTATCGTCAGGGAAAAAACGAAATGACGGTGCATCACAGTAAGCTGGAGCCCTGGAGAGTCACCGTTGTTGATACAGGCTATAATACGATGACCGGCGGGCGCATCAAGCGTGTTCAGGAATATGTAGGCGATGAACCGTTTCTCATGACTTATGGCGATGGCGTATGCGACGTAGATATCAACAAGCTGATTGCCTTCCACCGCTCGCATGGCAAGACCGCCACGCTGACTGCTGTCAAGATGGCACAGGAGAAAGGGGTGCTGGATATCGGTGGTGACAATGCCGTGAAATCATTCAGGGAAAAGAATATTAACGACGGTGCCCCTATCAATGCAGGATACATGGTACTGGAGCCGGCCATATTTGATTATCTTCAAGGCGATGATACAGTCTTTGAACGGCAACCGCTGGTTGCACTGGCCGAACAGGGCGAACTGATGTCATATATCCATACAGGCTACTGGCAGTGCATGGACAATATCAGGGAAAAGAATATGCTGGAGAAACTGCTGGCAGAAGGCAATGCTCCCTGGAAGAAATGGTAACCGTTTAGACTTAGCGTGTGAGGGCTTTTGTAACAGGAGGAAATGGATTCGTCGGTTCCTATTTAGTTAAGGAACTGGTCAATGCAGGGCATGAGGTGCTATGCCTGAAACGGCCGTCGTCTGACCTGTTCCGACTGGGCAATTATGCAGGTAGGGTAAAATGGGTAAACACGACAGATGACTGGAAAAGCATCGCAGTGGCATTTAAACCTGACATCACATATCACCTTGCATGGAAAGGGGTTGCGGCAGCAGAGAGAGTCATATGGGACATGCAGGTCAGCAACCTGTCATTCCAGCAGGAATTGCTGGATGTAGTCTTGTCGGCAGGATGCAAGAAATATGTCGGTATCGGTTCTCAGGCTGAATATGGTGATTTTGAAGACAAGATAGACGAAAGTCATCCCCTTAATCCCAAGACGGCATATTCGGCAGCGAAGGTAGCAGCATTGGATATCATGAGGGCTTTTTGTGAAATACACAAGATTGACTGGTACTGGTTCCGGCTATTCCCGCTGTTTGGCCCTTATGAGGCAGACCGATGGCTTATACCGAGCCTGATAAAGAACATCTTCACCCAGGATTCCATGGACCTGACTCCCGGAGAGCAAAAACTGCCCTACCTGTATGTTGGAGAATGTGCCAGAGCTATAGCAGCTGCTATCCATGTTGAAGGACGTAGCGGTATATACAATATTTGTTCTGATAATCCAATACCTCTCAAGACACTGGTTACGGCTATCAGAGACAGAATAGCACCATCCTTCAGGTTGAACTTCGGCACCCTTCCTTACCGCTACGGACAAAGTATGTATATGGAAGGGGACACGACGGCATTAAGAAATAACATATGCTCCCTCAACACAGCAGACTTTAGGGAGAGGCTCAAAGAAACAATTGATTATTATATTGAGAAGTATTCACAACAAAACAAATAATTTATGGATCGCAGAGATTTCATCAAGACATCGGCACTGATAGCAGGAATGGCCTGGTTGGGTGATTGGGAAAAAGCTTTTGCAGCGGGTAAAGCTGACAAGTTAGCCGGAAAAATCTGGCCGGGATGGAAGAAAGGAGAATTTCAAGTCCATTTTATCTATACAGGAGTAGCTGAATCAATGTTTCTGATTTTTCCTGACGGAACGACAATGCTCTTGGATTGTGGCGACCATAATGCGATAGGTCGTGGAATCAAGGCTGTTCCAGTCCTCCCTTCGCCCGACCGCCATGCAGGAGAATGGATTGCACGTTATGTTGAAAGAGTGAATCCGTCAAGGAATGAAGTTGACTACATGATGCTGTCGCACTATCATAGTGACCATGGCGGATGTGAGAAGTTTTATGCCTCTGAAACAACACGCAATGGTGAGCCTTACTACCTCAGCGGATTTTCGCAGGCTGCCGAATGGCTGACATTTGGTAAGGCTATTGATCGTTGTTGGCCCGATTACAATGACCCTATTCCTCTCGTTGATGACGGCTCAGGAGTTGTTGCACATATGAAGAAATTCTATGCCGAAGCTCAGAAGCATGGTACAAAGATTGAAAAATTCCGTCTCGGAGAAACCAATCAGATAGCATTGGTTCATCATCCGGATAAATACAAGAATTTCTCAGTACGCAACATTAGTGCCAACGGACGGCTTTGTACGCCTGACGGAAAGATTATAGATATCTATAAGGATTATATCAAGGAGAAGAATCCGAAAAAACTTAATGAAAACGGAATGAGCCTGGGTATGATTTTCCAATATGGAGACTTCCGGTTCTATACTGCAGGCGACTTCTCCGACAGACTCAAGAGACCTGACGGGACAAAGGATGAAACGGAAGATATCATGGCTGAAGTATGTGGCAGGGCAAACGTAGCTAAGTTAAATCACCATGGTCACTATTCCATGCCGGCCAAGCTTATCGCTGCATTGAGGTCACAAGTCTATGTCAGCTGTGTCTGGGACCAACTTCATAATGTTGATCCTGTTATGGCACGTCTGTCGGACAAGAGTATCTATCCGGATGAGCGTATCATTTGTCCCGGAATTATGCCGGCCGAAAGACGAAAGGTTGATCAGGGCAAAGAGTGGATGGACAATGTTCCCAAAGCTACATATGAAGGTGCGCACATTATCCTCAATGTTGAACCGGGAGGGAAGCAATTTTCTATCAACATGCTTACTGCAAAAGATGAATCCATGAGGGTGGAAAGTGTCATGCGGTTCAAGACCAAGAAGTAACTATATATAAAAGTATATGATAAGGAACAAGCTGTTTGCTGTCCTTCTGTTAGGTGGCGTAATATTGTCTTTTGCTGCAGGAGAAGATGATGTCTGCGTATTCAGGAAAGGGGCTGTCGTTTATGAAGTGGCAGCCGAAGAGGTAGACAGCATTGCTGTGGCAGAAGGAAACATAACATTGTTCAATAAGGCAGGAGCAATGTTGTATGCTACACCTCATGGAAATGTGGATAGTATACGTTTTCTGCCATCTGTTCCAAGGGCTGATATATTGGACGTAATGTTTACGGAGGATGGATCTGCTGTAGATTTGTCACCGTTGGCCAACGTTACGCATAAAAACGGTATACCCAGCTGTCGGTTCAGTTATCAGCACAACAGATATGCCGCCCATTTTAACAACCCATGGGCAGGAACTGGCTCAAATTATTTCCGTATTAATTACGAAAGTAGAGCAGTCGTAAAGAATGCATTGGCTGACGGCCATACGCTGGAGGCCTTGGTACGGGCAGAATATGACGGTGTTATTGCTGATAAGGAAGCCAAATTCTTTACATCGCATCAAAGTGGTGGTACTGGTCTAATGGTGTGCACCAAGGCTAACGGCAAAAACAAACGGACGGAGTTTGCATTCTTACCAAGTGTCTCTACCAATGGTGCAAATTCCTGGAAATATACTCCCAGTGGCATTGAACCTGTTTCCGGGCAATATTATCATGTTGTTGGTGTGTGGAATCAAGAAGAAGGGACTTCAAAGATTTATGTTGACGGACAACTTAAAAACACTGTGCCTGCGGTCGGAAATCTCCATTTTCCCGCAGTCGGGTGTAACTGGTTCGGCATAGGTGCTGACCCTGCTGGCAACTCATCGGCCCACATGGCATGGAACGGTGATGTCGGTTTTGTGCGTATATACGATGCTCCGTTGGATGCCAGCCAGGTTAAATCCTTGTACGAGCGTACAGAAATTTTGAGTAATCCTCATGCTAAGGATTTTATTCAAAATGTAAAATTTTATTCGGGACTGAATGTAACGGCGGGTAGTTCCTATATCCTGTATGGCACTGGCTTTGAAGATGGTGACATTGTGACCCTTACCGATATACTCCATGGCAATAAGTGCTATACAGCAGGTCTCCAAAAAGAGAATTCGTCAATGGCCGGTTTTATCCTGCCAGCGGATTTTGTAACAGGCCTCTACCGCATGGTTATACAGCGCGGAGAAATGAAGCAGGATATAGGACTTAATCAGTTCAATGTCGTACAGAGTCTGCCTCGAGGCGCAAAAGTAATAGCCCATCGCGGTTTTTGGACAACCGGCAATGCTTCCCAGAATTCCAGAGCATCACTCCGACAAGCGTTTGACAATAATTTTTTTGGTGCAGAAACAGATATTTGGATTACGGCTGATGATTCTCTTGTCGTCAACCATGATGCAACACTTGGTGGCATTCGTTTAGATACTTCTACCTACGAACAGGTTAAGGGTCTTGCCTTGAGCAATGGCGAGCGCCTTCCGCGCCTGAGGGAATTCCTGAAGATGCTGAGGACTGCAACAACTCAGACCAAATTGGTCATCGAGATTAAAACCCATGGTTCAACGGCACGCAACATGGCTGCAGCCGCAGCTACGGTAAAAATGGTGGAGGAAATGAATGTGAAGGACCAAGTTGAATATATCGCCTTCAACTACGATATATGCAAAAAGATTGTTGAACTGGATCCAAAGGCTACGGTAGGGTTTTTATGTGGTTCAACTAACTCAATTAAAACTCCCCAAGAACTTTACAGGGACGGCATCTCCGGTCTTGCCTATACACGTGCCGTCATGGCATCACATCCAGACTTTATTTCCCAGGCTCATGAACTCGGACTGATCGTGAAAGTGTGGACGGTAGATGCCGTAGATGAAATAATTGATACCAATAACAGCGACTACGATGAGATATTGACAAACTATCCCGATGAAGCTCAATGGGTTTACAATTACTATCTGAAAAATAATACATCAAAGTCTGATAAGTAAAATTTCTGTCTACAGTTGATATCTGGGGTATAACTGACTGTTTGGCGATACTTCGTACATCTAAGCCCTTCCTTTTAGCTTGAGTACCATTATTATTTACAGAATCCAAAAATTCGTTATCAGTTAGACTCCTTGTTGTTGGTCTATGTGAGAGGTTGATTTTTCCTTATATATGTATATGACAACTGGTCATTGTAGTGGAATCTGAGTTGTTCTCAATCTATCCTCAGTCCCAAATGCTTGTTGAGCGCCTCTAATGCGGGGTTTTCTTTGAGCATTTGCTTGTATAGTTGTTGGGGATTGTATACTTCTTCTTGTGTCTCTTCAGTTTTCGCTGTAAAACTGATTTTAATTAGCCTGTTATTCAGTTCCCGTTGCAGATAGGACTCTACCTGGGGTACAAGAGGTTGTATGTGTCGGGCACTTTCTTCACTGTTTACGTCAATGGTTACATGGCCTTTCCCGTCCGATTTCAGGGTCATTCCCTGCATTCTTCCCTGAATATCCCGATATTCACGAGGCAAATTTTCAGAGAATGTCTGCCAGTGCATGTTCAGTTCCGTATCTGTATACGGAGCGTTATCTGCGGGTTCCTTAATTTCCTCTGCCGGTTGGTCTGGCGATTTATCCTCCATGTATGCCTCTGCCTTGTTTTCATCAGTTGGTTCCGCGACGATTTGCTCATTTGGCAGTTCCTCTTCAGGGGATGGTTTTATCTGTATGGAACCGACCTGTTTTAATATCAAGGCGGGATCTATCTTGACATTCCGTAATATAGTTTCAGAGGATGCCGGAGCACTGGCTGGTTTTGTCTCTGCATCAGGATGTTCAATAGGCTTACTTTCCGTTGGTGCAGTAGGGGAAGGTGTCGCTTCTTGCGTAGTAGAATGGGGAGTTTGTCCTGTGCGTTTGTTGGTTTCTTTGAATATGGGTTTTAGTTTGCGTGTAGGGCCATGCCCACAATCAACATCGTCCGATTCGTTTTCTGTGCCTAATTGTGATACTTCTATCAGGGCTATTTCCACCGACAACCGTTTGTTGTATGAAGTCTTATACCCGTTACTGCAACGGTCGCACAAGCGTATGGCTTTATACAAAAATGGTGCTGAGCATCTTTGTGCTTGCTCTGTATATCGGGAACGCACATCATCTGACACGTCCAACAGCGATGTCGTTTCCTTGTGTCTGCTGACCAGCAGGTCGCGGAAATGGGAAGCCAAACCAGAGATGAACACGCCCCCGTCGAATCCTTTGGTAACAATCTCGTTAAACAGTAACATGGTATTGCTTACGTCATGTTGCAGAACAAGGTCAGTCATCCTGAAATAATAGTCATAGTCCAAAACATTCAAACAGCGCAAAACACTCTCACAGGTGATTTTCCCACCCGAGAAACTGGTTATCTGGTCAAATATAGACAACGCGTCGCGCATACCGCCGTCGGCCTTTTGGGCAATGATGTTCAAGGCTGCATCTTCGTATTCAATATTCTCTTTTTCTGCAACCATTTTGAGTTCCATGATGATATTCCCCGTTTCCATGCGGTTGAAGTCAAATATCTGACAGCGGCTCAATATAGTTGGCAAGATTTTTTGCTTTTCTGTTGTGGCGAGGACAAAAATTACATATGATGGCGGCTCTTCCAAAGTTTTGAGCAGTGCATTTGATGCACTAGCCGAAAGCATATGTACCTCGTCCAAGATGATTACCTTGTATCGACCCAGTTGGGGCGGTATGCGTACTTGGTCAATAATGGCCCGTATGTCTTCCACCGAGTTGTTTGCAGCGGCATTCAGTTCCTGTACATTGACGCTGCGTCCCTCATCAAACGACCTGCAACTTTCACAGTTATCACAGGCTTCGCCGTCCTGTCGTGGTGTCAGGCAGTTGATGGCTTTGGCAAAAATGCGTGCACATGTTGTCTTGCCTACTCCCCGTGGACCGCAGAAGAGATAGGCTCCTGCCAGTTTATGGTTGACGATAGCCCGTTTGAGCGTATTGGCAATAGCCTGTTGTCCTATTACGTCATCGAAGTGACGAGGTCTGTACTTGCGTGCAGATACAATAAAACTGTCCATACCCATTGTTAAAATACAATTACAAAGATAGCAAAATTACAATACCTTTGTCCCCTGTAGAGGGAAAATTATTTCAAGGGACTGTTGATAGTTAGAAGAAATATAAAAAAACAGGAGGGAAATTTCCGCAAAGTCCCTCCTGTTTCTTATGTAAGTGTCAGATTTTGCTATTTCAGGCCTCGGCCTTTCAGCAGGGCCTCAGGGTTTGGCTCGGTGCCACGGAATCGACGGTAGAGTTCCATAGGTTCCTCACTGCCACCCATCTCCAGAATATTTGTCCGGAACCTGCGCCCAATTTCTTCGTTCAGCACATTACCACTTTCCTTGAAGGCTTCGAAACCGTCAGCATCAAGAACCTCAGCCCACAGATAACTGTAATATCCAGCGGCATATCCGCCTGAGAAAATATGGTTGAAGTAGGTGCCTCTGTAGCGGAATGCTATTTCGGGAATCAGTCCCAATTTGTCAGCAACCGATTTTTCAAAGGCGTTTGCCTCAAATTGGCTGTAGTCTCCTTGCATATGAAATTCCAGATCCAACAGTGATGCTGCAACAAGTTCTGTTGTTTCAAAACCTGTATTGAAACTTGAAGCTGCCTGCATTTTGGCAATTAGGGAATCGGGGATGGTTTCTCCTGTTTTGTAGTGGACGGCGTATTGCTTCATTACTTCGGGTTCAACAGCCCAATGCTCCATGATCTGGGATGGTAATTCCACAAAGTCGCGTGCTACGCTTGTGCCACTGACAGAGGGATATTTGCATTTGGTCAGGAAGCCATGGGTTGCATGTCCAAACTCATGGAAAAGAGTTCTTGCTTCATCAATGTTAAGCAGAGATGGCGTGTCGCTTGTCGGTGGCGTAAAGTTGCATACATTGACAATCATGGGATCCTGGTCAATATCCCCGACATGAGCAGCATCATAGATGTTGTTCATCCATGCACCGGCCCGTTTAGTGGAGCGTGGAAAATAATCAGTGTAATATAGTGCCAAATGCTTGCCATTGCTATCCAGTACTTCAAAGCAACTTACCTCCGGATGGTATACATCGGGGACAGACTCCTTGATCTCTGTATCTTTGGTCACGTTGCCAGCCACACGTAAGGGCTTGAACGAAATGCCATAAAGCTTGTTGGCAACCATGAATACACCTTTTCTTACGTTTTCCAGAGAGAAATAGGGCTTGAGATGTGCTTCGTCCAGTGCATAGCGCAGTTGGCGCAACTTTTCGGCATAGTACCACCAGTCCCATGCTTCCAGTTTTCCTTCTACGCCACTCTCGTTCATCAATTTCTGCAGGTCAGCCCGTTCCTCTTTGGCTTTTGCCAAGGCGGGTTTCCATATTTCTATCAGCATGTCGTATGCTGCTTGGGGCGTTTTGGCCATCTTGTCTTCCAATTGGTACTCTGCAAAATTGTTGTAACCAAAAAGTTTTGCTTTCTGTAGGCGTAGGTCTAAAATTTTCTTGATGACAGCTTTATTGTCATTAGTGTTGTTGTTGTCACCGCGATGAGTGTATGCCAGATACATTTGTTTGCGCAATTCGCGATTGTCAGCATATTTCAGGAATGGTTCCCATGAGGGTTTTTGCAGCGTAAACAGCCAACCTTTTTTCCCGGCGGCTTCAGCGCGCTCCCGGGCAGCCGTCAGTACATCATCAGGCAGTCCGCTCAAGTCTTCCTTGTTGTCCACCAACAAGGTAAAGGCATTGGTTTCGGCAAGTGAATTGTCGCCAAACTGGATTGTAGCCAACGACAGTTCTTTGTCAATCTCCACCAATTGTTTCTTCTGCTCTTCGTTCAGCAGGGCACCGCCCCTGACAAAGCGTCGGTAGTACTTGTCTAATACCATCTCCTGCTCACGGGTCAGTCCAAGATTTGTCTTGTTGTCATAGAGTTTTTTGATGCGCAGGAATAATTTGTTGTTCATTGTCATGTAGGCATTGTGTTCCGTAGCCATTGTTGAAACCTTTTTCTCGGTTTCTTTCATTATCTCATCGGCATCGGTCTCATTGACATTATAGAAAATGCCTGATACCTTGTTCAGCAATTTCCCTGAAGCCTCTAAAGCGTCAATGGTATTAGCAAAGGTGGGTTTCTCCGTATTGTCGGCAATATTATCGAACTCAGCTTTCTGTTGTTTGAATCCTTCTTCAAAAGCCGGCAGGTAGTCGGTTGATTTGATTTGTGAAAACTCGGGCGCCCCGAAAGGTGCGGTTGACTCTGTCAGCAACGGATTCTCGCGCTGATTGCAAGACATTAAGGTCAATGCTGTCATAAGCGTAAAACAAAGTTTGTTCATCATGTTATATTTTAGTTATTTATTTTTATCTTATTTATATTACCAAAACTTATTGTGTTCTCTGCTGTATTCAAATCCTGCTGTAGCTAATCGTTCACATAATTCTTGGATGTCAATGCTCAGGTCGTCGCACATATCTTCCAAGGAGGTATATCGGTCACGCAGTTTAAGGTTTACAAAACTGTACAGCATCATAGGATCTTGAGGTAAATCTTCCATTATTTCTTTTCTGCTGAATGAAGTTCGTATATTATTTTTCGGATATTTTCAATATCGTCTACAACAATGTAGTATTCATACTCAACAACTGAATTCTTCATCATTTTCTGCATCCTCGTCGGTGCGATATATGATGTTGCCGGTTCATGGGCTTCACCTTTGCGGCTGGCCATGTAGCGCCCTGCCAGAAAGCTCGTTGCACTGGGGCTGTATACTCCCATACCCCATCCGTTATCATCTGTAAAGGCCATCCATTTCTCAGGTACATGATTATATACTCCCCAAAAGTGGTTTGGGTCACCGATGATAATTTCGTGAACTTCAGTCGTATCTAATTTGGCGTAGGAAAATGGTGCGTCACCGAAATAACCATACAGGTGATTGAGGGCTGATATTGGATATACAGCAGGTATTTCCTGTGAATTGATGGAGCCTTCGCCATAGATGGTATCTGTGCGCTGGCATGTCAGACGGTTTTTCACCTTGATGACTGTACCCTTCAATTCCGTCCATTGTTCCATGATAGCCTCAGCGGGTTTGTTGTTCATGTCCCATTGCATCGGTATACATTTTACATACAGTGTCCTACCTTTCTTCCTGGCTTCCAATATCGGGGCTCTGTTCCCTTTGTAGTCGCCAACTTGGATTGGATTCCATGCCCAGGGCGACCATGTCTTGGCCTGTCCTTCATGTCGTCTGTTTACCGAATTGCCGGCATAGTAAGACTGCTGGATATACCGTCCTTCGTCATTTATATTGACAATATTCCTGTCAGTGCCTCGCTTGGATATGTAACAGATGGCACCGCCGCGGGTTAAATCCTGCCGCAGGCAAATATCCCTGTTTTTAAGTTCAAGATAGTCTTTCCTACCTGCTGATGGCAGGCAAGTTAAAATTATATACAACCATAATAATATATACCGATTCTGCATGGTAAAATATTTCTGCAAAGATAACTAATTTGAAAGTGAAGCAAGCTCTAAATGTTGAACAACTTGTATTTTAATTGCGGGTGGCAGATTTCTTCTTTGCTGAAATTATAGAAATGCTTAAGTGATCCTATTGTTAGAAGTTGCCTTGGAGATTCTTCTCTGGAGTTCGTCATTTGTAGACTTTACGTCGGTTGGTTGTTGCTGCTTGTCTTCAAGGGCATTCTTGGGTGTGTGCGGACTGCATACAGCAGAAGAAAGGTAAGTGTGCCGTTGAGCATGAGGAGTTCATAGCCGAAGTGGTAGCCGGTATAGTGGGGTACAATGACCGAAAGGGCATAGCATACCAGGGGTGAGGCTATGGCAATGAACGGAGCGTATCGTTCCTTGAGTTTGTGGTGAGTGAAAATGCCGAATGCGAAAAGGCCTAAAAGCGGTCCGTAGGTATATGAGGCCAAAACATAGATCATATCGATAACACTGCCGTTGCCGACAAGGCGGAATAAGACGGTGAGCAGGATAAAGCTGATGGTTATGCCGAGGTGGACAGCCTTGCGCCTGTTGACGGCTTTGGGGGAAGATGGGGTTTTGTCAATGTTGAGGATATCAACACAAAAAGTAGTTGTGAGTGCCGTCAGTGCTGAGTCTATGCTGGAAAAGGCGGCGGCTGAAATGCCGAGTGTGAAGAGAACGGTCACGGCATGACCGAAGTGCCCGTCAAGAACGAGCATGGGGAACAGTTGATCGCCATCGGCAGGGATGGCTATGTTGTTTTGTCCGGCATAGGTATAGAGCAGTACACCGATGAGCAGCAGCAGCAGATTGACGGGGACAAAGCAGATGCCGTAGGAACACATGTCTTTCTGTGCCTTGCGCAGGGTGGGACAGGTGAGGTTCTTCTGCATCATGTCCTGATCAAGTCCTGTCATGACGATGACGATGAAGATGCCGCTGAGAAACTGTTTCCAGAAGTATTGCCGGCTTGTCCAATCGTCCCATACGAAGATGCGGCTGAGGGGGCTTTGGGAAACAGCTTGGGCCATGGACTGCCAGGAGGGATACATTTGCCGGCTTATGATGGTGACGACAGCTATGATGGCTCCGATGAGGCAGAATGTTTGCAGGGCATCTGTGTAAACGAGAGTGCGGATGCCAGCCCTGCGAGTGTATAGCCATACCAGCAGAAGGATAATGATGACGGTGAGGGGATAGGGGATGCCAAAGGGTTCAAATACAATTTGCTGAAGGACCATGCAGACGAGATAGAATCTTACTGCAGCACCTGCCAGCTTACTGAGAATGAAGAAGGCTGCCCCGGTTTGCCGCGAGGTGGTGCCGAATCGGTCTTGCAGATAGGAATAGATGCTCGTAAGGTTCATTCTGTAGTATATCGGCAGAAGAATGAACGCCACAGCGAGATAGCCAAAGAAAAATCCGATACACATCTGCAAGTAGGTCATATGAGTGTGGCCTACATATCCGGGAACAGATACGAACGATACCCCCGAAAGCGATGCACCGATCATGCCGAATGCCACGACGGGCCAGGGCGATTTCTTGTTGCCACGGAAGAAAGTCTCGTTATCTGCATCCTTGCCGGTGAGTCTGGCTATGATGAGCAGGGTGAGGAAATATCCGACAAGTGCACAAAGTGCGATGGTTGGGCTGGTCATGTTTTCTTATTTCTTCCCTCTGACCATTTCTTCAACGGAGATAAAGCTGTACCCTCGCGACTGGAGGGTGTCGATGATTTCTCCGAGTCGGTTATATAGCTTGTCTGTACGTTCGGCCGAGGTGCCGAAATGGAGCATCAGGAAGAAGCCGTTGAGCCCGTTTGACTGGGTGGATTCATACTTGAGAATGCGGTCGATAATGGTCTGGCTGCTATAGTAGTTTTTCATGCTGGGTGTTGTGTAGTCACCATTGCTGGCTGTGCCAGGAGTGTAGTTGATGACTTGCAGGCCCAGTTGTTTCGCCCATGCAGAAACGGTCTCGTTGTAGTGCTCGTATGGCGGGATGAAGAAAGGCGCATCTTCCTTGTGTATGCCTGCCTGTTCCATCAGGGCATAGCTTTTTATCATGTCGTTGTTGAATTCCTCATGGCTGACCAGCATGGTGTCGCGCCTGTCCCAGGGGAAATAGAGCAAGTGGCCATAGCTGTGGCTCCCGACATAGTGTCCCTCCTTGCGCAGGCGTTGGATGATATCGGGAAACATTTCGTAGAATTGTCCAGTGAAGAAGAAACCGCCGTGAATGTGATATTTCTTCAGTGTGGAAATGATGGGTTCCGCGCCATCGGCCTTGTCAGCAGCGGTAAAGATAAGGCAGATATTTTTCTTCTGGGGGTTGCCTCTGATGATGCCGCCTTCGTAGTATACGTTGTTGTCGGACTGCAGTTTCATCTGTTGGCGTCCCTCCTCTGCATAGGTTGAAAGGGGGAAGGTCAGCGAGGCCGTGCCGTCCATGGTAGGCTCGTTGGACGAGTAGTCGTGGATATTGTCATGGTATACCATGATGCCGGGCTGGAAGAGGTCGTAGTTGTTGTAAAGCCCTTTGGCATCGGGCTCCAGATATACACCGCGGAGACTGTTGAATATCGAAGCGTAGACAGGCCCGTCAACAAGGGCTCCCGTGGTGTTGCCGATACCCAGCTTGACATTGCTGGAGTGGGGCTGACGGGGGTAGTTGCCGCCTATGGGCATCTCTACGATCATGCTGACTCCCCACGGATTGCATCCCAGAAGCCAATCACGCAGTGCTCCTTCCATTTCCTCATAGCTGCGGTCACCGCTGAGCTGGCGATATAGGATACACTGCGTCAGCATGGCGGTGGTGAGGTTGTTGGAGCACCATATGGAAGGTATGCCGTAGAAGAAGGGGGATTTTCTGGCGCGCTGCCATACACCGTCAATGCCTGCTTTCAGGTTAGCAATGAATTCCTGGCGTATCTGCCGGTCCTTGCTGGCAACAGCTACCTGATAGTGGCCCATGTTCATGAACGGATACCACTGGTAGTGTCGGGCGGTGTCGCTGCCCATCCAGGGCGTTGTTTTTTCCTGACGGCCATAGCGGACAGCATCTTCCAGATACCTTTTGTCTCCTGTCTTGAAGTACAGTTCAGCTGCACCCAGTTCCATGTCATCAACCCAGTTTGATTCCTCATAGATATAAGGTGACCTGACGGAAACGGTCTGACAGTACCCTGGCTTCTCAATACCTACGGCATAGGCATCGGCGGCTTTTTCCCCAATGGTTTTTGCAAGCTCGGGATAGAAGGGGAGAAGTATTTTGGAGCCGAGGGCGAAGTCAGAGGCAAATTTTCCTGCCGTGCTGGCTACGCCGGTCGTGGCGTTCAAGAACTGTCCGCGTTGCTGGGGCTTGCCGTCACAATAATATACGGGCCGTCCGTTGTTTTCGCCCCATCCGTAGTCGGCCTTGTCATTCTGTGGTTCGCGCATGCCGACATGGTCGCGGTCGTCGGCTATCTGGTTGTACAGTTCGCCTTTTTCGGGATTCATGCGGTTCAGCCAGTCCAGTCCCCATCTTATTTCATCTACGATATCGGGAATTCCGTTGTTTCCTGGCCGGCCGTCGGTTTGGTATTTGTCTGTAAAGGCATGGGGATTCTGCTGGTAGGCAAACATCATCTGATATATGGCATTGGCCGACGTGGCTGTATATTGCAGACAGTCGCCGGCATCGTGCCATCCGCCCCTGACATCAAGAAACTGTCCCGTTTTGGTGGGGTGGTTAGTGATGTAACCGTCTTTCTGGTGGCAGTTTTCCTTATAGTAGGGATTGTATCCGCAGCGTTGCTGGCGCATGTAGTTCAGCACAAAGTCGGCCGTGCCTTGGTATACCGTTCCGTTGATGGCAAAAAGCGGTGAGTGGCAATTGGCTGCCCGCAGGTAATAGGTTCCCGGTTTGCAGTAGGTGCTGAAGTTGAGCCTGAAGGTGGATTTCATCTGTCCCATGGGACCTGTGGCGCTGACTTGTTTCTTGCTGAAATGCCGTACAACCTGTTGCGTAAAAGCGTCTACAAGGTCAAAGCTTTCCACCTGCAGGTCTTCCTGCGAAATCATCACGGCTACTTTGGACGACTGGGGGATATATCCAATCTGGTTGATTCGGATCCATGATTCAGCATGAACTGAAAAAGCCAGTAGCAGGGCTATGGAAAATAGAGTTGCTCTCATATGTTTACAGTAATTTTGTCAGTTGTTGACCAAGGTACAGCATGATGAATCCTGCCAGCAGGCTGCCTCCGGCATAGAGAAACGTCATGGGAAGGTCGGTTCTTGCCAGTTGGGAATTTTCATTGATGAACGATGAAAAGGTGGTGAGACCACCACAGAAACCGACTGCCAGCAGAAGTTTCATGTCAGCATTCAGCCAATTGCATCTGCATGCCAGGGCATAGATGATGCCGATAATAAAGCATCCCGTCATGTTGCAGATAAAGGTGCCCAGCGGGAAACTGCCGTGAAACAGGCTTGCCGACAAACGGCTTGTCAGAAACCTGAGAACACCGCCCAATGCGCTTCCTGTTGCAACGAGAAGGATTGATTTCATCATATTCATGACCTGATAGCTTATGGTATGCAAAGTTACCGATTTTAATCTTAGGCCATACGCCTTGTATATGCTAAAATTGTCCGATATTGCCTTCCCTGTTTAAGAAAGGATGGCGTGAATCTCCCAAGGATGCATTGTCGGAACGTAAAATTTACGATTCGACAATGTTTTTGACGTTTTAATTTATGATGTGAAACACCAGTCAGAGACGTGTGTAAATAAATTTGCATGCAGAAATTGAAAATAAGTATTGTAGTAATTTATTCTTTTGTTTTTAAAACTATCTATAGTTGTTTAATCTTGTTGTTCTAACCTTTTTCTATTGCCGGACTGAGGCTATTCTGTTCCAATACAGAAATGGTATAGCCTAAGTAAACAAAAATGTATGGTAAGAGACCCCGCCTGCGAAGGACTGGTCTCTTTTTTTTGCTCTTGCTGCTTTCTTGGGGATGCTTCTCCCTTCAGAAGACTGCGCCAATAATGATTCCTCAAGGGGATACATGAGGGGCTGTAGTCAGGAAACTTTTGTTTTGCTCCCGTGGAAAAGATGGGCAGCCTGTGACAAAATTCATGCTTTATGCCGATATGTTTTATGTTTATCGTCGCTGAACGTACGTTTCCCGATGTTGAACGTATATTTCACGATGGTGAACGTATGTTCAGCAACGTGAAATATAAACTTTATCCGTATGAAAACATATTTCTGCTCCTGTGCAGCAGGTCTTTTCTCCTTGATGAGAAGAAAAATGGCAAAAGATATGTTTGCCCGGCCAGACTTGGATGGATCCATGTATGTGCTGACTGCCTCTGACGGCCGGACGAGCTGTTCTGCTGTGATTTTTTATCCTGTCGGTACCTGCAGGCCGTGAGATTTGAGTAATTTTGTGTAACAAATATAAAAAATATGAAAAATACAGTATTGCTTGCAATATTATTTGCTTTCGGAGGCAGCGTTATGGCACATGCCGATAAAATAAGAATAAAAACAGGTATAGAGGTTCTGAAAGAACAGAATTTCAAGTTACTGCAGGGTAAGCGTGTGGGGCTGATTACCAATCCGACAGGGGTGGACAACGAGTTGCGCTCTACGGTAGATTTGCTGTTCAATGCACCAGGTGTGAAACTGACGGCTCTCTTCGGTCCGGAACATGGTGTGCGCGGCAATCAGCATGCCGGTGCATCGGTAGACGACAAAGTAGACAAGAAGACAGGCTTGCCAATCTATTCATTGTATGGTAAGACCCGAAAGGCTACTCCTGAGATGCTGAAAGACATAGATGTCTTGGTCTATGACATACAGGATATAGGCAGCCGCTCGTTTACATACATAAGCAGTATGGGCTTGGCCATGGAGACTGCTGCGGAGTGTGGCAAAGAGTTCGTAATCCTGGACCGTCCCAATCCGCTCGGGGGCGAAAAGGTGGAAGGATGTCTGACAGAGGATAACTGCATCTCGTTTGTAAGCCAGTTTAAGATACCTTATATCTACGGCCTGACCTGTGGTGAACTGGCATCATTGATAAATGGAGAGCGTATGTTGACCGATGGTAAGCAATGCAAGCTTACCGTGGTGAAAATGAAGGGTTGGAAGCGCCGTATGACATATTCAGATACAGGACTTCAGTGGATACCTTCTTCTCCCCATATTCCTCAGCCGATATCAGCAATCTGCTATCCTGTCAGTGGCATACTGGGCGAGTTCTCCTATATGAATATTGGCGTTGGATATACCATTCCGTTCCAGATGTTTGGTGCACCATGGCTGGATGCCGAGGCTCTGGCAGCGCGCATGAATGCATTCCGTTTGCCCGGCGTTATCTTCCGCCCTATCTACCTCAAACCATTCTATGCCACCATGAAGGATGAGCAGATAGAAGGTGTCCAGGTTCATTTCACCGATTATGGCAAGGCGGTTCTGACAGACATTCAGTTCCTGATTATGCAGGAAACCGCAGCCATGTATCCTGACAAGGCAGTCTTCAAAGTGCAGGATCCCAAGCGCTTTGATATGTTTGACAAAGTGTGTGGCTCAAAACAGATACGTCTGCGCTTTGCCCAAAACCATCGTTGGGCAGATGTGAAGGATTATTGGTACAAGGATGTGGAGACCTTCAAATCCTTGTCAAAGAAATATAAACTCTACAAATAGGACCCGATACAGAATAAAATTTCGTAACTTTGCGCATGGCAGACTCAGAAATGCCATGTGGACAGAACAAAATAAATATTACGAATATGCAAACAAAACATTCCTTTAAGTACTGGCAATGGAGGGTTATCATTTGTTCAATGATAGGCTATGCCATGTTCTACTTTGTGCGTAAGAATTTCTCTTTTGCCATTCCCCTGCTTCAGGCTCAGTATCCTGAAATTACAAAAGCCCAGTTCGGAGCTATTATGTCTGCCGGCGGTATTATTTATGGTATATCCAAGTTGATAAATGGCGTCATCGGTGACCGCACCAATGCACGCTGGCATCTGGTATTGGGACTCAGCGTATGTGTCGCAGTGAATTTCTTGTTTGGCTTGAGTGCCAATTTATCCTCAATGCTCACCGGAACAAGCGAAGGTCCTGACTTTGTGGGAGGCTTTGTCACTATCATGTCAGTGCTGTATATCATTAACCAGATATTCCAGGGTTGTGGCTTTGCACCGTGCAACCATCTGATGGTAAGTTGGGTTCCACCTCATGAACTGGCCACCAAGATGAGCCTGTGGAATACATCCCATAGCGTCGGCGCTTTTGTTGCGGCCGTCATCTGTGGTTATCTGACAAACTGGCAGTTGTGCTTCTGGGTACCGGCATGTATATCCCTGTTCGGTATATTCTTTATTATTGTAACCTTGAGAAATACACCAAGTTCAGTGGGGCTGCCCGAATTACCCAAGGTGGAAGGTGAATTTGTTGAAAGTGAAGGAAAAAAGAATAATAAGGAATTTACCCAGTTCTTGATAAAGAAAGTATTTATGAATCCCGTAGTGTGGGTTTTGGCAATTACTGATCTGTTTGTTTATGTGGTACGCTTTGCCATATTGGATTGGGGGCCGTCCATGTTGCAGGAAATGGGACTGAGCCCAGCCCTGTCAGGATGGACAGTTGCCATCTTTGAAGTGGCAGGTTGCGTGGGTATGATTGCTGCCGGGTATATCAGCGACAAATATTTCAAGAGCCGTTCACAGCGTGTCTGTGTCATTGAGATGGTTCTTGTGGCGCTGTGTCTGGTTGCTCTGCACTACGTTCAGGATTGGAACGCTCCGGTATTGTTCCTCCTGTTGTTGGCCTTGGCAGGTTTTTTCCTGTATGGCCCGCAGGCTTTGCTCGGAGTCATAGCCTCAAACGATGTATCCAAGAAAGCCGCATCAAGCGCTGTAGGCGTCATTGGATTCATGAGTTATTTCAGTACGTTGATAACGGGTTATCCCCTCGGTAAGTTTGCCGATACTTTCGGTTGGCATCCCATATTTATTCTGATGGCTGGTGTCTCAGTAATAGGTACATTGGTTATAGCCACAATATGGAACCTCAAGCCAAAGTCTGTGGCAAAGGAGGATGAAGTAGAAACCAAGTAAAACACATAAGACAATATGAAACATTCATTATTCAAAGCAATTCTTTTTGCCGCCACACTGATTCCGGCCGGCAGTATCTTAGCACAGACACAGACCATACGCGCCTTTTCTCACAGAGGTGGCCGTATGGAGCGTGACGAAAACACATTGAAGGCTTTCCAGGAAAGCTGGGATGCAGGTTATACGGGTTTTGAAACTGATATCCGCATGACGAAGGACGGTGTATGCTATATGACCCATGACCATACGTTGGAACGTACAACGAATGGAACAGGCGTCTTTGAAACAAAAACTGCAGCCGAAATAGATGCACTCCGCACCAAGAAAGGCAATAAGATTATGCGCCTGGAGGAATTTGCACGTTTCCTTGATGGCAAGGATAACCTCTATGTTGAATGGGAATTTAAGACTAAACCTGAGGAACTGTATCCGCAGGAGCGTCTGGAAGACTATTGCGAGAAAGTGTACAAGGCTGCCAAGAGCGTGAAAACCAAGAACTCTCAGTTTGTATTTACGTCTTCAGACTATCGTGGTTTGCGCTATATGCAGACTCATCATCCTGAGGCTGAGCTGCTGTTGATTATCAGCAAACCTATCAATGATGAGACGATTGCAATGGCAAAGACTGTTGGCATCAAGACTTTAGGGTGTAAAATGGAAGGGACCAGCCGCCAAATGGTAGAGAAAGCTCACAAAGAAGGCATTACTGTCAGTCTGTGGCCAGGACAAAGTGTAGAAGACTTTATGCTGGGTGCATATCTGGGGTGTGACCGTATGTGTACTGATGTTCCTCTGACCGTAAAAGACTGGATGAAGAAAAATGCTCCTTGGATTAAGGTAATTTATTAAAAACATATATATTATGACAAGCCCGACGATATCAGTCGGGCTTGTTAATATTAATTGGAATCAATGAAAGCTATTCAATTTGGTGCCGGTAACATAGGCCGGGGATTTATAGGTGCTGTCCTCGCAGAGGCAGGCTATGAGGTGATTTTTGCAGATGTTGTTGAGGACTTGCTGAAGCAACTCAACGAGCGAAAGGCATATACTGTACATGTAACAGACAGCAATCAGTATGATATTGACATAAAGGGCATATCCGCGGTCAACTCTGGCAGCGATGAGGCTGTCCAGGCTGTGACGGAGGCCAGTATCATTACGACTGCAGTGGGATTGCGTATACTGAAGTTTGTAGCTCCGACTATAGCCAAAGGCCTTGAGGCCCGGCGTGCAAAAGGGATTGAGACTCCGCTCAATATCATTGCGTGTGAAAATGGTATCCGTGCTACTTCACAACTTAAGGAATTGGTTTTTTCTCAGATAGACGCAGATACTGCTGAATGGGCTAAGACCCATGTCGGTTTCCCTGATGCTGCCGTAGATCGTATTGTGCCGCCTGTTCGTTGTGAAATACCTCTGGATGTAGCTGTCGAAGAGTATTATGAGTGGGATGTAGAAAAGTCCTCCTTCGTAGGGGAAATACCTGCCATTAAGGGTATGACAGTAGTGGATAATTTGGAGGCTTATTTGGAGCGCAAATTGTTCACGCTCAACACAGGACACGCCACAGCGGCATATCTCGGCAAGATTCGCGGTTATCAAACTATCAACGAAAGTATTGCCGATCCGGAGATATATGCTGTGGTAAAGGCTGCTATGCAACAGAGTGGCGAAGGTCTTGTCAGAAAATTCGGCTTTGACCATGATGCCCATTTCGCATATATAGAGAAGATATTGAAGCGTTTCCAAAATCCTTATCTCCAGGATGAATGTAATCGTGTGGGGCGTGAGCCTGGAAGGAAACTGGCCCCGAACGACCGCATTATTCTTCCTATGTTGACAGCGAAAGGATTTGGATTGCCTTACGATAAACTGCTGCTTGCAGCAGGAGGCGCTCTCCGCTTTGACAACCCTGATGACCCTCAGAGTGTTGAGATAGCTCAGGCTATCAGTGCAGAAGGCCTTGATGCAACGATTGTCAGACTTACGGGACTTGAACCATCTGATCCTGTGGTTGGCGAGATTAAAGAGGCTTATGACAAAGTTCTGGCTTTTGCCAAATAATTGATTATATAATATAGGCAGGTCCTTTGGCATGATGTGCCAAAGGACCTGTAGTTTTTTTCCTGTTAATATGAAGGATAAGATAAAATTACTTTTTGTTTGTCTGGGCAATATATGCCGTTCGCCGGCTGCTCATGGTATCATGCAGGAGTTTGTGGATCGGGAGGGCCTGACAGACCGTATATATGTTGACTCTGCCGGGGTTGCAGGCTGGCATATAGGTGAGTTGCCTGATAGGCGTATGCGTTCACATGCTGCCGACAGAGGCTATGCGCTGATGCATCGTGGCCGTCAATTTGATGCTAAGACCGATTTCAGTGCTTTCGACCTTATTTTAGTGATGGATGAGGAGAATTATTCTGATATTACCCATCAGGCGCATAATGAAACGGAGAGGCTGAAGGTACATTATCTGGCGGAGTATATGCAGCATCACCGCGGTCAGCATGTCATTCCTGACCCCTATTATGGCGGTGCAGACCATTTTGAAAGCGTAATAGACCTTATAGAAGATGCCTGTCAGGGGTTACTGAACGCTATTCAGGACGGGACAATTTCGTGAAGTGTGAGGGATGAAGTAAGAAGTATGAAGGATGAGGTATGAGGGATAAATTTCGGAAATCCAAAAGGTCCGTGGCCCAAAATTCCAAAAACTCCGTTAATCCGCAATTCCGTGTATCCGTAAATCCAAAAGGTCCGTGGCCCAAAATTCCAAAAATTCCGTCAATCCGTCAATCCGTTTATCCGTAAATCCCAAAAAATCCGTGGCCAAAAAGTCCAAGTCGTCCTTTTGAGTATATAACAATCCTGTAGTGTTTTTTTCAGGAACTTAAAAGGATATATAGTCAACGGCAGTTGTCAGGCGATGGACATCTGTGGTGTGTAGATAATGGCTTCAGGTGAAGCATTTGCATGCCGTTATCTCTTGTAATGGAAACTGGAACCGCCTACAAATTCACGCATGATGCTTGTCGGAGGTATCTCATTGTCGGATATGGGGACGAAATAATGAATGAATTTTAACAGCCTGTGGGCTTCGCTATATTCCGGACAGTTCTTGGGAACAGTGGCGAGGATGGGTTCTGCATGGTTACGCAGAACGGCAAACTCAATATTGAGTGCTGAGTTGAACATCACGTCAGCATTTTCAGAATAAGGAAATATCCATTTTTCTTCTGCGTCACAGACGGAGGGCCATTGTGAAATGGTTTCTCTGGCAGTGAATGCTCCTTTGTTGTAATCGCGGATAATGCGGCGCAACAGGCGGTTGTCCCGGGTCGGAATCCAGTTGTGCGAATCCAGCGATACTGTAGTCAGTGTTGATACATAAATTTTATATTTCAGATGGTCAGGAATCTTTGCTGTCAGTATAGGGTTCAGTGCATGAATGCCTTCGATGATTAATACCCGGTCATCTCCCATCTTGATTTTCTTGCCGTTGTATTCTCGTTTGCCAGTCGTAAAGTTGTATTCAGGCACCTCTACTTCTTCACCGGCCAGCAGGGCAGTCAAATCCTTTTCCATGGTTTCGTGGTCTACGGCAGCGATATTGTCAAAGTCGTATTGCCCGTTGGGAAGCTTGGGCGTATCAGTGCGGTTGACAAAATAGTCATCGGTCGAGAAGGACATGGGGCGTAGTCCGCAGGCCAGTAATTGGATGCATAGTCGTTTGCTGAATGTTGTTTTTCCGGAGCTCGACGGCCCTGTTATCAGTACCACGCGAACAGGATTCTCTGTGGCATGATAGCGTTTGTCAATATCTTCTGCAATCTTGACGATTTTTTTCTCTTGCAAGGCCTCGCTGACTTGAATCAGTTCAGAGGCTCGCCCTTTCAGTGTTGCTTTGTTGACATCGCCTACATAGTTCAGTCTCATGATGATGTTCCATCTGAGGTATTCGGAAAATGCTTCAAAAGCCTTGGGTTGTTTTTCTTTAGCCGCAATTTTTTCGGGATATTTTCTGTCGGGCACCTGCAGCAGTAATCCTTTATGGTAGCTTTGCAGTTTCCAGAGGTTCAGATAGCCTGCCGAGGGCAGGAGGGGACCATAATAATAGTCTACGGTGTCGCCTAAGGTGTAGTAGTCGCAATAAACCTGGCCTATAGTTTCCAGGAGTTTAACCTTGTCGGCGAATCCTCTTTCGCGGAAAATATGTATGGCTTCTTCAATAGGTGTCTCGTTTCGTCTGAAGGGCATATCCAACTGGATGATGTCCTTCATACGGGCTCTGATTTTCCTGATGTCTTCTTCTTTCAGCGGGCTGTTGTCGGCTTTGTGGAAATTGCAGTAATATCCTTTGGAAATAGGGTGCTCAATAAAGAGGCGGCTGCCGGGAAATACATCGCAGGTCGCCTTGTACAGGACGAAGCACAGGGAACGGATGTATACTCTTCTTCCGCTGTTGTCTCCCATGTCAACGAATTCAATGTCTCTGTTTTGAAACAAGCGGAATTTCAATCCTTGAATCGTGTTGTTGACCCGGGCACATACTACCGGATATTTGAACTGAAGTTCGGGAAACTCTTTCAATACTTCCAGCAGGGTGATACCTTCTGGAAAACTCTTGGCAATATTGTTGTTTTTACACCGTATTTGCAGCATGGCTATTTAGTTTGGCGCAAAAATAACAAAATTATATTAAAGTGGTATTATCCTGTATGTTGCTTTTTGCGTAATGTCTTTTTCTGGCATATCGGTGTTCGTGTGCCGAACTGTTTTTTTGACCGGTGCTTTTGTCGCTGGATGTGCAGTGAATTTGTTTGCTGAAAAAGTCGGTGCCCAAGGAGCTATGTTGTAGGAAATGAGTAATTTTGTATTTAAAAATAGGGCCTGTAATGGGAAATCTTATGCTTTTGATACAGACGGTCTTTTCGGTTCTGCAATCAATATGTCAAATAGTGAGAGTGCAAAAAATATCCTGTAATACAACGGTTTTCAAATTACTGCCGGTGCTGTGTGCCGTGGTGCTGACTTGGGGGTGCGGGGAAAAAGCAAAAGTTTCCGGAACGGCGCTCACCTACAATCCCACAGAACTTGCTGTCGATGACAGCCTGAGACAGCGTGTTGCGCATTTTATTGAGCAAAAAAATCTTGATACCCTGTTGGCTTTTTACCTGTATGACATCACAGCCGAGAAACCTGTTTATGAATATCACAAAGACAGTCTTATGCCTCCGGCATCGTGTATGAAACTGCTTACAGGCATAGCCCTTCTCCATAGGTTGGGGACGAGCTATAAGTTTAACACACAACTGTGTGTTGACGGGACGGTCAAGTCAGGGGTGCTGAACGGAAACCTTATTGTATACGGAGGCTATGACCCACTGCTGACAGCCGGTGACTTGTTTCCGTTGTTCAGAAAGATAGGAGACAGGGGTATCCGTCGGGTTTCGGGTAAGATTATCCTGGACCTTGGTGTCAATGAATATCCCCTGCATGAGGAACATTGGATTCCCGGTGACCTTAAACGCGGAAAGTTTGGCTTCTTTTATCAGGGCGACAGCCGGATAGAGCGGGAACTGAAGTATCTGATCCATGCACAAGGTGTTGCATTCTGTGACGGCCAGATGTCTTGGGGCCGTATACCGCATACGGCTCGCCGTATAGCCTTGTTGCAGACTCCTGTTGAAGATGTTGTGCAGCTTATGTGGAAGAACAGTGCCAATGAGAAGTCAGAGAGCATGCTGTATCCGCTGGGAAGATATACGGGCAGAACCGATTCCCTGCGTGAGGCGGGGAAGGATTATCTGCGTCGTTTCATCAGGGAGGAACTGTGCCGTACCGACTGTTGTGCCGTGGTCCACGACGGGTGTGGCATGTGCATCCACAATGCCCTCACGCCATCGCTCATCGTAGACCTGCTGCGCTATGCCTGTCAGCATCAGGATATCTTTGACATGGCGCAGCGTACATTGCCTCGGAGCGGTACTGACGGAACACTGATTGGCCGTATGAACAAGCCACGTACCAAAGGCAAGATTATAGCTAAGACGGGAACCCTGACTCGTGAGAATGGTATCAGCTCTCTGAGTGGATATTTCAGGGATTCGCAGGGACATCTGTTGTGCTTCGCCATCATGAACAAGCACATTCCTATTGCTGATGCACAACTGTTTCAAGACAGGCTTTGTTCTGAATTTTTTCCGAGGTAAAAGGCCTCTTTTCCTCTGATATTTGCCGGACGTCAACATTTTTCGCCGAATGTCTGCGGGGGCAGTGCGAAAAGTGGGAAGATTTCCGTTTTTCCCATAGGAAAAACAGGGTAAATTTGGCAAGAATTTTAATGGTTTCTGACCCCCTCTCAGAAGGTGTTGTGAAAGGGGTGAATTTTGTAGGCCTGCGCGTTTTCACTGGCAGGCCTATGAGTTTTCACTGGCAGGCCTGCTGGTGAAAACGCTCTGCCCGGCCTTTTAAAAAAATATTTTCCAGGGGTGAAAATAGTCAGGGTTTTCACCTCGCATTTTTCTTTCGGCTGGAAATACCGATATGTTATGAAAATGTATTTTGTAAAGTGTCAGGAAAAACACGGCCTCCTCATTGCCTTAATGTTTCTTTTTGTATCAGAGTTTGACGTCTGCAGTGAATGCTTCTTTCATCTTCAGCATATTCGTTATCATTACCCTGTATGCATTTACCCAATTTCCGTTTTTGTTGAAGTTTGCTGAATAAAATGCGTAGGCACTTCCCTTTGTATGATGCCGTGTCCAGGTTAAATGCCGGTTCAGTCGCGATTCTATCCAATGTCGCTGCCAGTCATGGCAACTGTCGTATGCGACAAGATTGCCAAAATATACTCCAACCCGTATCTCAAAGCGTTCGAAGTTGATTCCGGCCACGATATGAAAAGGGTAGCCGATGCTGTAATCCTGATACGACCTGATTGCAGGATATGGGTGCACCTTGAATTGTCGGGAGAATGCGACATCCAGGCGGGTATAATCATTAAACCCCTTCCAAAAACCCCAATAAGCCTTTTGCAGAGGCGTTTCCGGCTGATGATTCTGTAGTACTGACATGTCGGGCCGTTGCCTGCTGAAATGAAGGTACTCCGTTATCGGTCACGGTCTT
The DNA here is from genome assembly GCA_902773055.1 of uncultured Bacteroidales bacterium. Taxonomy (GTDB): domain Bacteria; phylum Bacteroidota; class Bacteroidia; order Bacteroidales; family Bacteroidaceae; genus UBA6382. The sequence goes on along the minus strand of CACYCZ010000094.1, from coordinate 28,429 downwards.
TCAGGACAGGAAATTTCAGACGGAAGTTATGGAGCCTGTCCATATCGATTTCTGCTGTTATGTGGGTTGCCTCGTTGTCGGGACACTCGGTGGCCTGGCCGTAGGGATCAATGAAGGCTGTCCCGCCGCAGTATTGGCAGGCAGGGTCGTTGCCGACACGATTGACTCCCAGGATATAACACTGGTTTTCTATGGCCCTGGCTTTCAGAAGTGTGCGCCATGCTTCCACACGGGGTGTGGGCCAACTGGCCACATAGATGGCGGCGTCATAGTCCTCGCAGTTTCTTGCCCATATAGGAAAGCGCAGGTCGTAACACACCTGTAGAAGGAATCTCACTCCGCGCCATTCCACGACAACGCGCTCCTGCCCGGCGGTATAACGATGATGCTCACCGCCGTAGGTAAACAGATGATGCTTGTCATAAAAGACAGGTTGCTCACCAGGCCGCACAAAGTAGAAGCGGTTGCGATAGGTCAGGTCATGGCTGTCCTGTACTGCGATACTGCCGGCAATGGCGGCATTCATCTCGTTGGCCTTATCCTGCATCCAGCGAAGACTGTTGCTGTTGTCATTCTCGGCAATGCCTTCGGGCTGGGTGGCAAAACCTGTGCTCCACATTTCGGGCAGTACATACAAATCGCATGGACCGGCCTTCTGTATGGCTGTATCAGCGAGGGAAATATTGGCAGCAGGATTGGCCCAGACAATATCTTGTTGTAAAAGTGCTACTTTCATTACATGAGTGAATTGTAGGGGAAATCTTTCTTGGTACGATAGGCCAGGCCTGTCATTACCGCAAGCAATTCACCCTTCAGATTGGTTATTTTTATGTCACAGTAGGGCAGGCGGTGATGATTCAGTTGCTCCGTACAATGGGCAATGAGATGGTCGCCCAGTTGTGCTGACTTCAAGAACGTGATGGTGTTTGATATGCCCAGGCTCAATATGCCGTGACAGTTGGCAACTGCGGCAAAAGCGAGGTCGGCTAAGGTATATATGACACCGCCTTGACATACACCAGCCCCGTTGATGTGGCGTTCTTCAACATCAAGTTCAGCCCGTGCGTACCCCTCACGAACCTCCGTCAGACGGACTCCGATGCTATTGGCGAAACGGTCCTCCCGGTTGAGTTTTTCCAGCAGTGTCATCCTATAGGGGATATGCGACTATACATTGAAGTCAATTTCAGACAGGGCTGTCATCTTGTTGAGGGTAATGACCTCAATGGCCTTGTCGTTGTCATCGGTGCGGAACACCAGTACGCCCCTTCCTTTCCACAGGAAGGAATAGAGGTACAGGATATTGACTCCCGAGAGGGATATCTTATTCACCGCCTGAGCTGCCATGCCGGGAGTGTCGTCAATGCTGAGGGCAATGACGTCGGTAAGCTGGATGTTGATGCCTTCTTCCTTGAGGAGCAAATAAGCCTGCAGGGGTTTGTCACATAAAACACGATAGATGCCAAAGTCCTTGGTGTCAGCCACGGTGCTGGCTATAATCTGTATGCCGGCCTTACTTAGTTTGTCAAGAACCTTGATGAGCGTGCCGCTCTTGTTTTCGATAAAAATGGATAATTGTTTTATAGTCATAATTTATTGATATACTTTGCGTTTGTCAACGACTCTCACGGCTTTGCCTTCCGAAACGGGAAGTGAACCCTTGGGAACCAGTTTGATATGGGGTGTGAGCAGAATTTCATCTTTGAGGGCATGCTTGATGCGTTTTTCAAGATCCATCAGGCGTTGGAAATCATCGGTAAAGAGTTCTTCCAACTCAACTACAACGGTCATGTTGTCGTTGTCATCATCGGTTGTCAGTGTAATCAAATAGTTGCTGGCCAACTCTGGGAATTGCATCAGAATCTTTTCAATCTGTATGGGGAAGATATTGACACCGCGCAGGACTATCATGTCATCGCTTCTGCCCCGCATACGGTCAAGGCGTACATGATTGCGTCCGCAAGGACATGTACGTCCCAAGACACGCGTTAAGTCGCGGGTGCGGTAGCGCAGTAAAGGCATCGCCTCGCGGCAGAGTGTGGTAAGTACCATTTCACCTATCTCGCCGTCGGGAACAGGTTCAAGGGTCTCCGGGTCGACAATCTCGACTATATAGTAATCCTCCCAGAAATGCAGTCCGTTCTGTTCCTGGCATTCAAAACCTACACCGGGGCCGCACATCTCGGACATACCAAAGGAATTATAGGCCTTGACACCAAGCATCTGCTCAATGCGCTGGCGTTGCTCCTCAGAGTGGGGCTCTGCACCGATAGCCAAGACCTTCAATTTGGTGTCTTTCCGGGGATCTACGCCATTGGCTTGCATCACTTCGTATAGACGGGTGACGTAAGATGGTACGGCATGGAGGGCAGTGGTGCCGAAATCTGTGATGAATTTAATCTGTCGCAGGGAGTTGCCGGCTGCGGCCGGGACGGTGAGCATGCCTAATTTTTCTGCACCATACTGGAAACCGAGTCCACCGGTGAACATGCCATATCCGGAGGAGTTCTGGAACACATCATCGGGCCGTAAGCCTACCATCCAAAGGTTTCGGGCAACCTGGTTGGCCCACTCATCCAGATCCTTTTGGGTATGTAGAATCACAGTGGGATTACCTGTCGTGCCGCTGGATGAATGCAGCCGCACGCATTGACGCAGTGGTACACTGGCAATGCCAAATGGATAGGTGTCGCGCAAATCCTGTTTGGTCGTAAAGGGCAGCTTGCGGATGTCTGCCAAAGTTTTAATGTCCTCGGGTTTGAGGTGCATTTCCTCAAACCTCTTTTTATAGAATGGTGAGTTCATACAATGTCTCACAGTTTTCTGGAGACGCTCTAATTGGAGCTGTTCAATCTCTTCGCGTGACAGACACTCGTATTCGGGATTGAAATAAGGTGAATTGTCGTTTATCATGATGTTTTATGGTCTGAGTGGAATTGTTTCATACGTGTATCAAGTATAGGATAGAGCTCTTCGCGCATTCTGCTGGTACATGCCCGCACACCCTGCTGATGAGACCCCGTGGTATCCAGATTAATACTGCTTACTCCATAATGGATAAGTTCTCTGACAAGCTCACTACCCGTCATGCCGGGATAAGACAGAGAAAAGAAGAAACCGTCGCCTATAGCCTCGTTGACATCCCGTGGATATGTTATTTGAAAACCATTGTCGCAAAATATCTTTTTCATTCTTTGAGCGCGGATTGCATATTCGCGCGTATCCTCGACAAAATTGATTTTTCCCTCACACGACAGCCTCAGCATTTCGGCATAGGCATATTGCGTAGTTGCTGTGCAACCAGAGGTAATCATGTATAGTATACTGGCAATCAAAGTGGGCCCGAACACACCAGAGTCATGGTAGCGTTCAGCTAAAGCGGGAAAATAGCGGTCAAATAACTTGTCGGAAACACAGACAAGGGCTATACGCTGTCCGGCATAAGAGAATATTTTACTGGCAGATAGCATTAGGATGTAGTTGTCGGTATAGCGCGCTACGGTGCGTATATAGGGCGCTTCATACGGATGGGATAAATCCCGGCGGTTATCCATGGCAAAATAGGCCAGATCTTCCATGACAATGACATCATATTTAGTAGCTAATTCTCCGATAATGGCTAATTCTTCTTCCTCAAGGGATATCCATGCAGGATTATTGGGATTGGAATAGATAATGGCAGCAATGTCTCCGTCTTTCAGTTCATCCTCTAATTTTCTGCGAAGGGCTTCACCGCGCCATGCGTAGATGTCAAACTCCTTCCATGCAATACCAAGGATCCTCAGTTGACTTTTTTGAATAGGAAATCCCGGGTCAATGAACAGGACTTTGTCTTTGGCCTGGTCGCGCTGACAACAGGCAATGAAACTTCCGAAAGAGCCTGCGACAGAGCCTACGGTGGGAATACATGCGCGAGACGAGATATCTATATTAATGAATGCTCTGACAAATTCGCTGGCAGCATCCTTCAGCTCTTTAATGCCAGCTGCAGCGGGATATTGCGACCCTATTCCGCTGTCGAGTGCTCTTTTTTCTGCTTCTACACCGAAGTGATTAATCGGGAGTCCCGGACTGCCCTGATCCATGCGGATAAAGGGAATACCTGTCTTTTGCTCCAGATATTGCGCTACAAGCAGCGTTTCACCAATAGTGGCATGACTGAGGTCGGTGACGTGGTTGATGCGTGCTGCTTCCTCTACAAGTTCTTCTGAAAATATTTTCATATTATTGTCTGTCTATATTTCTAACGAAAAGAACGGAGTTTTATTTCTTATAGCACTTAAATATGGCATCAATGTAATCCTTATCTATTTTCTTTGTCAATATGCTGACAAGAAAGACAACGATAAAACCACCTATCATCGCTACGGCTCCACAGTCAATGGGGTTGAGGAGGGAATTATGAAGTATCATGTTGATGACAGTCAAGCCTACTCCCCATGCGAAACATGCCCAAACGCTGGCTGTTGTCACTCCTCGCCAGTACAAGCCCAGCATAAAGGGCGCCAGGAATGCACCAGCCAGAGCACCCCATGAAATACCCATGAGTTGTGCAATAAACTGCGGAGGATTGAGAGCTATCATTAGTGAAAGGACGATGAAGAATACGATTAGTACGCGCATGATGACAACTTTGCGGTGTTCAATCCTGACGGCAACGGCATCATCTATTTCGCCACTCTTAACCTCACCTGTCACGGATTTTTTGTCGCGGTAGATGAGGTCGAGTGTCATTGTGGATGAAGAGGTCAGCACCAGCGATGCCAAAGTGGACATTGACGCTGAGAGCACCAGCAAAACAACAAGTGCAATGAGTACATCGGGCAGGGTTTCCAGCATGGAAGGTACAATGGAGTCGAAGGCGTAGCGGTGTTTCTCCGGATTAAAAACTGGTTCCGGGAAAAGTCTGCCGAAACTGCCAAGGAAGTAGCAGCCGCCAGCCACAATGAGTGCAAAAAGCGTAGAGATGATTGTGCCTCGACGGATGGCGGCTTCATCGGTGATAGAATAGAACTTGCCCACCATTTGAGGCAATCCCCATGTACCCAAGGATGTCAGAATAACGACTCCCAGTAAGCTCAGCGGATTGGGCCCGAACCATGAGGCAAAATCTCCAGGTTGGAAGGAGGAAAACAATCCTGACGGATCTTCCATGTCGTGAGCGGTGGGAACCTGATTCGCCATTTTGGCGATAGCTTCAGATAGTCCTCCCTGGTGATGTAACACTACGGCAATGACTGTTATAATGCCGAAGAGCATGATAATGCCTTGAATAAAATCATTGATGGCGGTCGCTTTGTATCCACCGAGGATAACATATAGTGCCGTAAGGCATGCCATGATTATGGCGCAATACTCATAGGGGATGCCGAATCCCATCTCAAAGAGTCGGGAGATACCCATGTAGACACCGGCGGTATATGGAATCAGAAAGACAAAGGCGATGATAGAGGCTGCCACGCGAAGGCCTTCATCGGAAAAACGTGTGCCGAAGAAATCCGGCATGGTACAACTGTGGATGTGCTGGGTCATCAGTTTTGTGCGACGTCCTAAGATGAGCCAAGCCAGCAGAGAACCGATGACAGCATTGCCTATACCTATCCAGGATGCCGAAAGACCGTATTTCCAACCGAACTGACCTGCATATCCAACAAAGACAACGGCAGAGAAATAGCTTGTGCCATAGGCAAATGCGGTCAGCCAGCCTCCGATATTACGTCCTCCGAGCACAAAACCGTCTACGGAGGAGGCCTGCTTGCGGGAGTAGATACCGACTCCCACCATGATGCAAAGAAATATGATTGTAAGTAGAATCTTGATTAACATAAGGCGCTAAAATATTTTGTTTAGAGTATGTGAATCAGTTAAACCGCACTTGCATCTGGCAAATCAACTGATGGTTTGCCCCACGTTCAAAGAAAGTGCTGTAGTTTGTGTTGGCATTCTTGTATACATATTGAGCCTGGAAGCGGCATTTCTTAAAGAACCAGTACTGAAAGCCTATAATGGCTTTGTGCATATCTTGATTGAGTGTGGTGTTGAAGTTGAAGTAATCATAGGAGCCCACGATATCCCATTTTTGGGGAACGATGGCAATGCTGCCAGTGACATAGGCGCCACGGCTGTGGATGTTGCCGTCCTGTCCCCAGAGGTACTCGCCGTGTACGTTGAATGGACGTGATTTGTAGTCGAATCCCGCTGTCCAGCGGTTGCGGGTGTAGTTTTCTCCTTCTTGAATGGAAGGGTTGAAAATGGGGTTGGCAATAAGGGCATTGCCTTTGCCCAACTGGCCTGTAGCGCAGAGGTTAAGCCCCTTGACCGGCCGCAGTTCCATGCGGGCGATTAAGTCTTTTTGGTTATTCTTGTCCTTGACGTTGATACCTTGTCCATTGACAATTTGAAGCTCGTATCGGAACTTTTTATTTTTTGTCTCACCAAACAGCGAGATTCCTTGATCTCGGCCGTATTGGACACCATTGAGCGGGTCGCTGCCACATCCTGTCAGGTAGGTGACCCCTTCAGAATAGACGTCAATGGCTTCCATGGCTGTCGGTGATAGAGGATTTTCATAGGAAAGTGCGTTTTTGAACTGGCCGAAACGTATGGTCAGTCCTGTGTTGCGAGTAATGCGGAAGTCTGTGTAGTATTCTTGGACAACACTGTTGAAATCGTGCATAAAAAGAAACGACCATCTCTCGTTGATTTGAGCATTTGCCCATAAGAGTGTTCGTTTACAAAGAAATGAGTTTGTATTCTTGCCTCTGGCATGTTGGAAATAATACCATCCTTGGGCATATCCGTGGAGTTGAATACGGGAAGAAATGTCGGTGAGCCATTCTGGATTTCTGTTGTCGTTTTCCATTTTAAATTGGCGGGCGATGCTTTCGCCGAGCTCTCCGTCGCGTGATGTTTCCTGATAGATAGGTTCATCAACTGTTTCAGGACCTTCTGTCCTCATGCCGTCCGATTGTTCGGCCCGTGCATGAACGCTCAGTATGGAAAAACATATCGCCATACTGAGCAAAAATTTAATGTTTAAATCTGTCATAGTGTTAATTTTATGATACAAACCTTAGTTTTTAAAGTCGCGTTTGTCAAGAACGTGTTTGGCCTTGCCAATAGAACGCTCTATGGCATAGGGTGGGCGAATGTGGATGTTGGGCTTGATACCTGTCATGCTGACTATTCTGTCGTAGAGAGGTTTGATGAATTTCATCTGGTCCTGTGGGTCGGCACTGAAATAGTCGGCCTTCAATTCCACGTCAAGGTCAAAGGTGTCCTCGTTGTTGATGCGGTCCACCGTGATAAAATAATAGGGCTGGAAGGCAGTAAATTCGGTAAGACAGGTTTCTATCTGCGACGGGAATATGTTTACTCCACGGATGATAAGCATGTCGTCACTGCGTCCCAGAATGCGATCCATCCTTACTGCAGTACGGCCGCACTTGCAGGGCTCGTATATCAGTCTTGTCAGGTCGCGGGTGCGGTAGCGCAGGATTGGCATTGCTTCCTTGCACAGGGAGGTGAATACCAGTTCTCCGAACTCACCCGGTGCAACGGGTTGCAGGGTTTTGGTATCGATGATTTCAGGGTAGAACATGTCTTCCCACAGGTGAGTGCCGTTCTGGCATTCGCATTCACCGCCTACACCGGGACCGCACATCTCGGTCAGTCCATAGATATCGTAGGCCTTGATGTGCAGTTTCTGCTCCAGTTCTCTTCGCATACCTTCTGTCCATGGCTCGGCACCGAAGAATCCGGCACGGAGTTTCATCTTGTTGACTGATATGACCTTACTGTCTAGAATGGCTTCGGCAAGGCGCATGGCATAGCTCGGCGTGCAGCAAAGGATATTGGAACCGAAATCCTCCATCAGCATGATCTGTTTCTCGGTATTGCCTGCACTGGTTGGCAGTTGGATGGCTCCACGCACGGCGGCACCGTCATGGGCGCCTAATCCGCCTGTAAACAATCCGTAGCCGTAAGAAACCTGCACGGTATCTTTAGGCCCGACATCGGCTACGGCCATGACGCGGGCAACGCCTTCTGCCCACATAGCGAGGTCTTTTTCTGTATAAGTGTCTACAACGGGTTTGCCTGTAGTTCCGCTGCTGGCATGGATGCGCCTGACTTTGTTGTGGGGTACGGCCTGCAAGCCAAACGGATATTCATCCCTCAGGTCAGTCTTGGAAGTAAAAGGCAGTTTTACTATGTCGTCAATGGATTTAATGTCATCGGGTTTGACTCCCATGTCATCCATTTTCCTTCTATAGAAGGGTACTTTTTCGTAACAGGTCTTGACGGTTTTAATCAGTCTCTCGCTTTGCAACCGGCGCATGTCCTCCCGAGACATACATTCCATTTGGGGATTGTGTATCACGTTCTTAATGTGTTAAAAGATTATTGTTTACTTGCTTCTAAACCCTTGTCGAAGGCCTTGAGGTCGGCTTCTACGACACTCTCTCCCCTTCGGGCGAAAACTACTCCGATGGCATCCCGCAGTTGTTTTACGGACAGTATGTCTATGTAGGGGGCTGCCATGCCCAGCAACACCATGTTGGCTGCTTTGGGTGTTTTCAACTCCTGGGCGATAGCCTCAATATCCATTTTCACCACTGAGGGCTTGTCTTCCAGTTCGGCCATGAGAGCAGCCTCGTCAGGATAGTTGGGGATATTGACAAAAGGTTTGCTGGATGTTACGATGGTTCCTGTTTCACTGAGATAAGGAAGGTAGCGCAGTGATTCCATGGGTTCCATACTGATAATAAGGTCTGCCTTACCCTGTGAAATCAAGTCGGAGTATATGGGACTGGTGCTCAGGCGCAGGTTGGATTGCACATCACCGCCGCGTTGGCTCATGCCGTGGACCTCAGCCTGTTTCAAGTGCAGATTGGCCTTGGTGGCAGCTTCTCCTATAATGGTGGCGATGCTCAGGATACCTTGTCCTCCCACACCGCATAGAATGATATCTTTCTTCATGACGATTGTTTTAAGCATTGTTGTTTTGTGCGGCTTTCTTTTCGCGCAGATGACGTTGCAGTGTCTGCATGCATTCTCTGCGGGGAATGATGACAGAGACACCATTGTATTCGATTTCTTCCTTGAGTATCCGGGTAATCTCCGGCATGTTCTTAGGCAATGGCACGACAACCCTTACGTGTTCGGGAGCCACACCGAGTCCTATACAGATGGCTTCATACTTGTTGGTCCCGGCGGAATCCTGTCCGCCTGTCATGCCTGTCGTGAGGTTGTCGGAAATGACTACGGTGATATTGGCATTGTCGTTGACTGCATCCAGCAGGCCTGTCATGCCCGAATGGGTAAACGTGGAGTCGCCAATGATGGCCACTGATGGAAATAATCCGGCATCGGCCGCCCCTTTGGCCATGGTGATCGAAGCTCCCATGTCAACACAGCTGGCCAAAGCCTTGAAGGGTGGCAGCGCTCCCAGCGTGTAGCATCCGATGTCACCGAATATGCGATAGTCGGGGTATTCTGCCAACACTTGGTTCAGAGCTGTGTAGACATCGCGGTGGCCGCATCCCTGACACAGCTGCGGCGGACGGGCTGCCATGTTCTTGGCCGGTTGGAAGGAGGGGGGAGTAGGATGGCCCAGGGCTTGGGCAACATTATCGGGGGTCAGTTCGCCTGTGCGAGGCAAATCACCTGTCAGGCGTCCCTTGATGGGATAACCGGCTCCGAGGATGCCTGCTACCTGTTCTTCAACTACCGGCTGGCCGTCTTCGATTATCATTACGGCATCGTTTTCCTTAGCCAGTTGCTTGATTTTTGCTATGGGTAATGGATATTGGGAAATCTTGAGGATGTTGGCATTATCGCCCAATACTTCTTTGACATAGTTGTAGGCAATGCCGCAGGCGATGATACCCAGTTTGCTGCCGGCGGTTTTCTCTGTCTTGTTGAAGGCAGATGTTTCGGCGGCATCCGTTAAGAGTCGCTGTTTGTCAAGCAGGTCAATGTATTTCCGTCGGGCAATGCCGGGAAGCAGTACCCAACTCTCCTGAGCCGGTCGCAGGGGCTTTTCCTGAATGCTTTTCCCAACCTCTACCGCAGCGCGGGAGTGGGCGAGGCGGGTAACGATGCGCATCATTACAGGTGTTTTCAATGTCTCCGACAAATCAAATGCTTTGGCTATCATGTCGTAAGCCTCCTGCTGATTGCTGGGCTCAAAGACGGGAGTCATGGCAAATTTGGCATAGAAGCGGCTGTCCTGTTCGTTCTGGCTTGAATGCATCGAAGGGTCATCGGCGGCCAGGACTATCAACCCGCCGTTGACACCTGTTATGGCGCTGTTGACAAAGGCATCAGCACACACGTTCATGCCTACATGCTTCATGCATACCAGGGCGCGTTTGCCCGCATAGCTCATGCCCAGAGCTGCCTCCATGGCTGTTTTCTCGTTGGTACACCAACGGCTGTGGATTCCCCGGTTACGGGCTTCTGCATCTTTTTGAATAAATTCCGTTATTTCAGTACTGGGAGTCCCGGGATAGGCATATACTCCGCTCAGTCCTGCGTGAATAGCACCTAAGGCTATCGCTTCGTCACCCAGTAAAAGTCTTTTTTCCATTTGTGTCTATAAATTACTGTCAAAATTTTTACAAAATTAATCATTTTGGTGCAAAAACCGACATTTTGGATAATAAATAAGGGGAAATCTCTACGGAATCCATTCTTTTGTTTCTTTCCGAAGTCATGGAGCTGGTCATTCTGCGTGCAAAAGGAAACGGGCACCCTCCTCATGGATATAGGATGAAACCGCTGGGGATTGGGAAACTGCTGAAACCAGCTATGAGCAGGCGGGTATGTCCATGAAGGTATCCGGAATGCAATAATGGCATTAATATTTTCCGTGTTATATTATTTCCATGGTATATATACCATTATTTAAAAGTGATTTTTGTTTTTCTGCCTTTGGAGAGGAAAAACATACCGCGGCAAAAACATACCGTCATTCCGTGATATTTTATGTTTACCGATGCGGAATGTATGTTCACCGATGCTGAACTTATGTTTCGCAATGGTGAATGTATGTTTCTCGACGCTGAATATAAAAAATATAGGGATATGGCTTCTTTTTAATGCCCTGTGTATGTTCTTTTTATCGGTCTGTCGAAACTGTGGCGGTCTGACAGATAGGCAACCTTGGCAAGTGCCGGTGTGGAATGGCCTCGCTATAAGGTAATGAAACTGAGGGAAGATGAAAATATGCAGGCGGTAGGATGCAACGGGTTTTTCCGGAGATGCGGTGCATTTTGCTGACGGGATGTGGCTATCTGTTAATGTCCTTGGGGGCGGTGTCCCCCTGGCTGTCGCGGAGGCGGTCGCGTTCGCGCTTGGCTTTCATGTCGGCGATGGTGGCATCGTCTAATACTTGGATGATGCCCTTACGGATACAGTTCTGCAAATCATCGTAGCCGAAGGCTTGGCCTTGTATGTTGAAATCGGAGATGTTGAACTCGTATCGTACGCGTAGTTTATGCCTGACTTCCTTTTGTTGAAAGCGAGTTCCGCTGCATTTTATTTTAAGCAGTTTGCCTATTTGCTCTATCTCTGCCTGTGAAAATTTGTTGCGTCCCATTTGGATTTTTTTTCATTGCAAAATTACTTCTTTTTCCGTATGGCAGTGCGAATTGGGAGTTTTTTTCATACCTTTGCAACTCAAGATTAGACAACGATGATCCATTTGCTGTTATTGTATCTGCCCTGCACGTTTTGCCTGGGGTTCTTACTGATATATATCATGCGCAAGGACTATTCCCTGCTGCATAGGCTGGTGAGTATCATCGCTGCGCTGATGACGATACATTTTTATGCCAATGCGTTGTATCTGAGCGATTTTGAATATTATAACACGCTGGCATGGAGCTTGATGGTGAAGCATTTTACGACGCCGTTCCTGCCTTTTGTGGGAATGATGTACCTCATTGTCCTGAGTGGAAAGAAAATCAAGCCGTGGCAGTATGTGACATTCATTACTGTTCCTGTGCTGGTGGGTACGGCCTGCACGACAATCTATCTGATGACAGGTATTGATAATGTTACGGTGTACCTGGAAGATATTGAACAAGCCGGCTATATCCCCGAGAACTATCAGCAGGACGCTATGTACAAGGCGTTTGATGTGGTGTGCCAAACGGCTTATGATATTGTAATGTGGATAGAAGGCCTGGTCCTGTGCCTTTTTGCCATGCGCTGTATTTATAAAAGTGGATGCAAGTGGCGTGACATCACGGCCTTCCTGAGCAACAAAGGAACGTTGTCACCCCTGCAGCTGCAGAGTATATTTGCTGTAATTGTCACAGCGTTATGCGAAAGCAGGATGCTGTATACCCGTTGGTTCTTTTTGGATCATCCTTATATCAGCGATATTACCAGCATCGTTACAGCTGTTCTCTGCATATGTTTCTTGTTTGTGGGATTGTATTCACAGTTGGAGACTCTGAGTCTCGGCTTTTTCGTCGCTCCGGTCAGAGACGGTGTCATCAAGTCTGCCGAGTCTTCAGGGTACCAGTTGAGCAGAAGCGAGGAACTGCTTGTGCGTTTCAAGGCATTGATGGATACCAAAAAGCCCTATCTGCAGTATTCTCTCAAGCTGGAAGAACTGGCAGCCATGTTGCAGACCAACCGTCAATACCTGTCCCATCTGATTAATACCGAATACCGGCAGAGTTTTCCCGATTTTATCAATTCTCTCCGTATCAGGCACGCGCAGAAATACATGGTGGAACATCCCCGCGCTACACAGGATGACGTGGCGCGTAACAGCGGTTTTAACAGTGCGCAGACCTTTAACCGCCGTTTCAAACACGAAACCGGCCAGACTCCGGCTGAATGGCAGGCCGAAAAATTGAGCTGACTTTTCTGGCAGCCATTCCCAGGTGATATTTCTTGTAAGTAGATGGTTAATACTATGACTGACAGTATAGTAAGTGACTGTTGGGCGCAAACGGCTTTCTTTTTGTCCCCGTGGTGTTGTCTTATGGACAAGAAAGGTGTTAAAATGTAATAAAATATACAAAAAATATTTGCGCAGAGATATTTAAGCGGATTTTGTCATTGTTTGGAAATTTTAATTTTGTAACTTTGCAGTTTAATAAAACGGAAATTCAAAATCTCGTTCAAAACTCTGATAAAAAACAAAAACAATAATATTTATGGATTTACAAAGTGTAAGAAGATTTGTTCCTGTGGTATCAATTGCATTGGGAACAATGATGATTTCTTCTTGTGGTAACCGTGGCGGAGGACTGCCCCAAAACAACGAATTCCCCGTAGCGACTGTGGCAACGTCAAATGCAGATATGAACAGTTCATATCCGGCAGTCATCAAGGGAAAACAGGATGTGGAGATCAGACCTAAAGTGTCGGGATTCATTACCCGCCTGTGTGTAGAGGAAGGTGCTGCCGTACGTGCAGGACAAGTATTGGTAACTATTGATAATGTGCAGTATAAGGCTGTGCTGAATCAGGCAGAGGCTGCTTTGGCTTCAGCTAAGTCGGCATTGGCAACTGCCGAACTGACATATAAAAATAAACAGGAATTGCATAGCCAGAATATCATTGGCGACTACGATTTGCAGACGGCAGAAAATAATCTGGCAACGGCAAAGGCAGGTCTGGCTCAGGCTCAGGCAGCTGTGACGTCAGCCCGCGATAACCTCAGCTACTGCAATGTGACCAGTCCCGCTAATGGTGTGATTGGAACAATGCCCTATCGTGTGGGCAGTCTTGTCAGTGCATCTATCGTGACACCGCTGACAACAGTTTCTAACATAGAGCAGATGTATGTATATTTCTCCATGACAGAAAAACAACTGCTTGACATGACTCGCGAAAAAGGTAAGAACATCACAGCTGCGTTCCCGGCAGTTATGTTGCAGCTGGCCGACGGCTCAATGTATGAACATCCTGGAAAAGTCTCTATGGTCAGCGGCGTGATTGACCAGGCAACAGGTTCTGTCAGCGTGAGGGCTGATTTCTCCAATCCTGATCACCTGCTGAAATCAGGAGGTACAGGTTCTGTCATTGTTTCCAATGACGCAGAAAATGTCATCGTCATCCCTCAGTCGGCTACGACAGAGGTGCAGAACAAAATCTTTGTTTACCTCGTTGGTAAGGATAACAAAGTAAAATATACAGAAATCAAAGTTAATCCCCAGAACGATGGTACGACATATGTTGTTACAGAAGGTCTGGCTGTGGGCGACCGTTACGTGACTACAGGACTGACAAAACTGGCCGATGGCATGGAAATCACTCCTGTCAGCGAAGCACAGTACCAGAAGAACATCGAGGAAGCTCAGAAGCTTGGCGCCATACAGGGCGACTACAAGAAGATGAAAGAGGCTTTCAGTAAAAAATAATCCTGAAGACATATTATAAATAGACAACAATGACGTTTACAAGATTTATACAGCGGCCTGTACTTTCTACCGTAATCTCTATCCTCATAGTGATTCTCGGTGTAATAGGCTTGCTGTCACTTCCTATAGAGCAGTATCCAAATATCGCTCCCCCTACGGTTGTGGTCTATACTACCTATGCGGGTGCAGATGCCAAGACAGTGGAAAACTCTGTGCTGGCACCGTTGGAGGAAAGTATAAATGGTGTGGAAGGTATGACATACATGACTTCTACCGCATCCAATTCCGGCTCTGCCAATATCACCATATATTTTGATCAGGGCATCAATCCCGATATGGCTGCTGTCAATGTGCAGAACCGAGTTTCACAGGCGCAGTCGCTGTTGCCTTCTGAGGTAACTCAAGTGGGTGTGACCGTATTGAAACGCCAGACTTCCCAAGTTATTATGTTTACCCTGACGTCAGAGGACGGGCGCTATGACGACCAGTTCCTGACCAATTATTCTAATATCAATGTTATTCCGGCATTGAAGCGCGTGCAGGGTGTGGGTGATGTGCAGAGTCCGGGTATGAAAACCTATTCCATGCGTATCTGGCTGAAGCCCGACGTGATGAAGGAATACGGACTGATACCTTCAGATATTACAACGGCCCTGTCCGAACAGAACATTGAGGCCGCTCCGGGTGCCTTTGGTGAACAGAGTAACATGGCTTTTGAATACACCATGCGTTATAAGGGTCGTCTGCAAACGGCTGAAGAATTTGGTAATATCATCCTGACCAGCGACCAGACGGGACAGACATTGAAACTGAAGGATGTTGCAGATATCGAGTTGGGCGGGTTGATGTATTCTGTCTCCATGCGCAATAATAACAAGCCTTCTGTTATGGCGATGGTGCAACAGATTGCAGGTTCCAATGCCAATGAGATAGCAAAAGAATGTAAAAAGGTTATTGAAGAACAGGCCAAGAACTTCCCTCCGGGATTGATTTATAGAATCAATTACGACGTTACGGAATTCCTCTATGCCAGTATTGAGGAAGTGGTCAAGACCTTAGTCATTACGCTGTTGTTGGTATTCCTCGTGGTATATGTATTCCTGCAGGATGTGCGTTCAACCTTAATCCCGTTGATTGCTGTGCCTGTTTCCTTGATTGGTACATTCTTCTTCCTCAAGATATTTGGCTTCTCTATCAATCTTTTGACACTGTCGGCCTTGCTGCTGGCCATTGCCATTGTGGTGGATGACGCTATCGTTGTAGTAGAAGCTGTCCATGCCAAACTGGATCAAGGTTACAAGAGTGCCAGAACAGCATCCATTGATGCCATGAGCGAAATATCGGGCGCTATTATCTCCATTACATTGGTTATGGCCTCGGTGTTCATTCCTGTTTCTTTTATCGGTGGTACATCAGGTACATTCTATCGGGAGTTTGGTATTACAATGGCTGTGTCTATCTTTATTTCTGCGTTGAATGCCTTGACTCTTTCACCGGCTCTGTGCGCCATTTTCCTGAAAGCAAAGGATGAGCATGGTGAAAAGCGAAAACTCAGTTGGACAGAGAAATTCCATACCTCCTTCAATACTGCATTCGAGAAATATACACTCAAATACAAGAACGCAGTGGAGAAATTCGTCAAGAAGCCGCTGCTTGTGGGAGTGATTATTGTCGTGGGAATTGGTGTCTTGGTAACAACTATGTTCACGACAAAGACTGGACTTGTCCCTGATGAGGATACAGGTACGTTGTTCTGTACCATTTCCTTGCCGCCGGCAACCAGTCAGGCTCGTACGCAGGAGGTTGTAAATATGGTAGACTCTATGCTGGCTGCCAATCCTGCTATCAAGACGCGTGAACAGCTTGTTGGTTACAACTTCATTGCCGGTGCAGGTTCTGACCAGGCTACCTTTATTATTAAGCTGAAACCTTTCTCTGAGCGAAATATGGGGCAAAGCGCCAGGGCTGTCTTGGGTATGATATATCTGCAGACGGCCTCCATCAAGGATGCGCAGATACTGGCTTTTGCACCGCCAATGATTGCCGGTTTCTCTGCCACCAATGCTATCACTATGACACTGCAGGATAAGACAGGTGGTGATCTGAACAAGTTCTTCCAGGTGACTAAGGACTTTTTGGCAGAGTTGCAGAAACGTCCGGAAGTGCAGGTTGCTATGACGTCATACAATGCAAGCTATCCCCAGTATATGGTTGATGTGGATGTAGCTAAGTGTAAGCAGGCAGGCATATCTCCACGTACTATCTTGTCAACGTTACAGGGTTATTATGGCGGTCTCTATGCCTCTAATTTCAATGCCTATGGCAAACTCTATCGTGTGATGATTCAAGGTAGTGTTGACAGTCGGCAGACGCCTGATGGGTTGGACAATATCTATGTGCGTACACCTTCCGGCATGGCTCCTGTAAAGGGCTTCTGTTCTTTGAGACGTGTTTACGGCCCGTCAAATATTAACCGTTTCAACCTCTTTACCAGTATAAATGCCAATGTTACTCCCAATAACGGATACTCCACGGGAGAAGTACTGGGTGCTATCGCCGAGGTGGCCAAGACATCGTTGCCTCAGGGGTATGGATACGAGTATTCTGGTCTTACACGTGAGGAACAGAAATCCAGTAATACAACTGGGTTGATATTTGTATTGTGTATCATCTTTGTATATCTTATCCTGAGCGCTCAATATGAGAGTTACCTGTTGCCGCTGGCAGTAATCTTTTCAGTTCCGTTTGGTCTGGCCGGTGCTTTCCTGTTTACTCAGATATTCGGGCATAATAATGATATATACATGCAGATATCTCTGATTATGCTGATAGGTCTATTGGCGAAGAATGCTATTTTGATTGTGCAGTTTGCCCTTGAGCGCCGTGAGACGGGTATGGCCATTTCATATAGTGCTATTCTCGGTGCCGGTGCCCGTCTGCGTCCTATTCTGATGACGTCACTGGCTATGGTTATAGGTTTGTTGCCTATGATGTTTGCCATGGGTGTGGGCGCCAATGGTAACCAGACATTGGGTGCTGCTGCTGTGGGTGGTATGCTTATTGGTACTGCTTGTCAGATTTTTGTTGTTCCTGCTCTGTTCGTCATCTTTGAGCGCTTGCAGGAGAAGTTTACTCCTAAGCATTTCATAGGTTTGATTAAAGGCAAAGAAGATTCTGAGTTGAGGCAGTATACACGGCCTATTGATTTAAAATACATAAACAATAATGACAATGATGAAAAGGACAATTAATATCATATTAGTCGGAACACTGTTGCTCAGCAGTTGTGGTATATATAGGAAATATGAGCGTCCGGAGAGTATTAATACTGCCGGAATCTTTCGCGATACGGCTTCTGTGGATGGTGTGTTGGAGGTGACTGACACTACCTCTCTGGGCAGTACTCCTTGGCGCGAGGTATTTACCGACCCTTATCTGCGCCAGCTGATCGATTCTGCGCTTGTCAACAATACTGATTTGCGCTCGGCAGCCTTGTCTGTCACTCAGGCTAAGGCCATGCTTTCTGTTGCAAAGCTGGCATATGTGCCGTCGTTTACTTTTGCTTCGACGGGTACGTTGCGTTCATGGGATTTTGGCAAGGCTTCGCAGATTTATTCCCTCCCTGTTGAGGCCAGTTGGTCTATTGACCTGTTTGGCTCGCTGACCAATGCCAAGCGTGCCCAGCAGGCTGCCTATCTGCAGACGCAGGACTATCAGCGTGCAGTGCAATGTGGCATCATCTCCAATATCGCCAATATGTATTACACCCTGTTGATGCTTGACAAGCAGCTTGAGATAACCAAGAACACTGAGCAGCTGACCAAACGCACCTATGATATGATGGTGCAGCAGAAGCAATATGCCGGAGCAGATGAATCTGCCGTGATGTCGGCAAAAGCCAACTATTATTCTGTCTTGGCAAGTATTCCGGAGATAGAGCGCCAGATACGTGAAGTGGAGAATTCCATGTCGCTGCTTCTGTGTGAGGCTCCCCGGCATATCCAGCGTGGCAAGTTGGAGGAGCAGGACCTTCCTTCCAAATTCAGTGTAGGCATCCCTGTCCAGATCTTGTCTAACCGCCCTGATGTGCATGCCAAGGAGATGGCTTTGGCCAATTGTTTTTACAATGTCAACAGGGCGCGCTCTGCGTTCTATCCCAATATTAGTGTCAGTGGTTCTGCCGCATGGACGAATAGTTCAGGTGCCGGCATCGTTAATCCTGGCAAGATATTGTCTACCGCTGTTGCCAGCCTCGTTCAACCAATTTTCCGTAACGGACAGCTGATAGCGTCGCTTAAGGTGGCCAAGGCCCAGCAGGAACAAGCCTTCCTGGCATGGCAGCAGTCTGTGCTCAATGCAGGCAGTGAGGTAAGCAATGCTTTGGCACTTTATCAGAGTAGCCAGAAGCGCAGTGAGCTGCAGAAAGTTCAAGTCGAAAGCCTTGAGCGCAATGTTGAGGTCGCCGAGAAAATGTTTAAGATGAGTGTAAACGGCAATTATCTGAATGTCATCAGTGCCCAGCAGGCACTCCTGCAGGCTCAACTGTCCAAAGTGGGAGATGACTTCAACAAGATGCAGGCCGTTGTTAACCTCTACTATGCTTTGGGAGGCGGTGACAAGTAATTTTTTTTAATTCCAAAACCTGCAAAAAGTTAAAGACATGGCAAATAAAATAAGTCCTCAGGCTTATGTGGACCCAGCCGCAAAATTAGGCGACAATATAACAATCTATCCCTTTGTATACATAGAAGGCGATGTGGAGATTGGTGACGGATGCGTGTTCTATCCTTATACCAGTGCTATGAGCGGCACCCGTATGGGTAAAAACAATGTCGTGCATCAGGGAACGGTCCTGGCTGCGCTTCCTCAGGATTTTGATTTCAGAGGCGACAAGACTGAATTGATTATCGGTGACAACAATATCATCAGGGAAAATGTCGTCATCAACCGCGCAACCTTTGCCGGCAACAGCACTAAAATAGGCAATGGCAACTTTATCATGGAAGGTGTGCATATCAGTCATGACACCATAGTTTACCATAATTGTGTTATAGGTTATGGAACCAAGATTGCCGGCGACTGTATCATACAGGATAATGCTATCCTTTCAAGCAATGTTATAGCTAATCCCGGTGTCAGGGTAGGGCGGTCTGCGATGGTGCAGAGTGGCTGCCGTTTCAGCAAGGATGTGCCCCCATATATCGTAGCTACGCACAATCCTATCGAATATGGCGGTGTCAATGCAACCATATTGACTAATGCCGGTATTGAGGATGCTGTCCAGAGCAATATTGCGCAGGCCTACCGTTTGATTTTCAACGGCATGACGAGTCTCTTCGACGCCTTGATACAGGTGCGTGAGCAAGTTCCCGACAGTCAGGAAATCCAGAATATCATCAAATTTATTAATGACTCCAAGTTAGGTCTTATCGGCCGCAACTGACGGTCGCAGATATTCCAAAATCATGTTCAAGAGGTGGAAACCAATTTTTTTGGTTTCCACCTCTTTTTGATTACCCATGCCCGTGACTTCAGATAAGCGTATCTCCAGTGTAAGCTTGCCCTCCCTTTGGGGATAATGGTATAAACTCGTGCATTTATTCAGGCCGGATTTATGCAGTTGCGCTCTCTGCTGATTTTTATGATGTTGTATGGCGATTCGCTGTTGCCTTAATCCCGATAAAACTTATGTTTCCCGATGGTGAATGTATGTTTCCCGTCGCGGAACATATGTTTCGCATCGGTGAATATACGTTCAGCATCGGTGAATATGAAATATGTCAGGGTATAATGATATCTGTGAGGCAGGGATGCGTGTTCTTTCTGCCGGCAGGCAGGGAACCGATAGGAGATGCCGGTCCAGAGGGCGTGTCATACAGTCTGTAGCGGATTGGGAAAAGAATGTTTTTTGGGGAAAATTTCAAGATGATTTGCCAGGGAAAAACTGGTTTTCTTGCAATGCACTGAAATTCAGTCATGATTTTCAAAATGGAAAACTTTTTGTTGAAGCGAAAAATTTAATACACTGATAATAAGTGTAATAAAAAATTTTTTGGAAAACTTTTTAAAAAAAATTGTATAAAATGTTATACGAATTGGGAAACATTTTTATCTTTGCAAATGAAAATGTAGTAGTTGTTTTTTCAGCCTGCTACGATTTCAGACAACGATTGAATTATAATAAACTATATCATAAGTATGAGTACATCGTTATATATCACCAAGAGAAATGGCCGGCAAGAGTTATTCTCAATAGAGAAAATCAAGAATGCCGTCCGCAAGGCGTTCCTCTCCGTGGGTAGTTTCGTTACCGAAGAGGAAATGACGGACATTCTCGCCCGCCTTAACTTGAAGTCGGGCATGACCGTTGAAGAGATTCAGAATCAGGTAGAGCTCTCGCTGATGGCAGAGCGCTATTTTGAAGTAGCCAAATCATTTATGCTGTATCGGCAGAAACACACGGAAGATCGTGATACGAGCGATCGTCTGAAGTTCCTGATAGACTATTGTGCAGCAGAGAATGCAGCGACAGGCAGCAAGTTTGATGCCAATGCCAATGTAGACAAGAAGAATATTGCTACACTCATCGGCGAATTGCCCAAGGGCAATTTTATCCGCTTGAACCGCCGCCTGATTACCGACCGCCTGAAGGATATGTACGGCAAGGAGATGTCGGATAAGTATATCCGCCTGCTTAACAACCATTTCATATACAAGAACGATGAGACCAGCCTGGCCAACTATTGTGCCAGTATAACGATGTATCCGTGGTTGATTGGAGGTACTTTGTCAATAGGTGGCAATTCCACCCGTCCGACCAATATCAAGTCGTTCTGCGGAGGCTTTATCAACATGGTCTTCATTGTCTCCAGCATGCTGAGCGGCGCATGTGCTACGCCGGAATTCCTGATGTACCTCAACTACTTCATAGGATTAGAATACGGCAAGGACTACTATAACCGTGCAGATGAAGTCGTAGACCTGTCGGCCAAGCAGCGTACGATAGACAAGGTGATAACCGACTGCTTTGAGCAGATTGTATATTCCATCAACCAGCCTACGGGCGCACGCAACTTTCAGGCAGTGTTCTGGAATATCTCATATTATGACCGTTACTACTTTGAAAGCATCTTTGGCGAGTTCTACTTCCCTGATGGCTCCCAGCCCGATTGGAATGGCTTGAACTGGTTGCAGAAGCGCTTCATGAAGTGGTTCAACAAAGAGCGTACGAAGACCATCCTGACATTCCCTGTAGAGACAATGGCTCTCCTTACGGAAAATGGTGATGTCAAGGATAAGGAATACGGCGACTTGACTGCCGAGATGTATGCCGAGGGACATTCCTTCTTTACATACATGAGTGACAATGCTGACTCTCTGGCAAGTTGCTGCCGCCTGCGTAATGAGATTCAGGACAACGGCTTCAGCTACACTCTCGGTGCCGGTGGCGTGAGCACAGGTTCAAAGAGCGTCTTGACGGTAAATCTCAACAGGTGTGTCCAGGAGGCTGTCCGCAAGGGTGAGTCATATATGGACTTCCTGGAGGATGTCGTTGAGCACTGCCACAAGGTGCAGCTGGCATACAACGAAAACCTCAAGTTCCTCCAGAGCAAAGGCATGTTGCCCCTCTTTGATGCAGGATATATCAATATTAAGCGCCAATATCTGACCATCGGTGTCAACGGCTTGGTTGAGGCAGCAGAATTCTTGGGTATACCTATCAATGACAATCCCGACTACCTCAAGTTTGTGCAGGATGTTCTGGGCATCGTGGAGAAATACAATAAGAAATACAGAAGCGCAGATGTCATGTTCAACTGCGAGATGATTCCTGCAGAGAATGTGGGCGTGAAGCATTCAAAATGGGATCGCGAGGATGGCTATGTCGTGCCGCGTGACTGCTACAACAGTTACTTCTATATCGTAGAGGACAATGCTACCAACCTGGTAGATAAATTCCGCCTGCACGGCAGAAAGTATGTGGAGCATCTTACCGGAGGTTCAGCCTTGCATGCCAATCTGGAAGAGCACCTCAGCAAGACCCAGTATCGGCAGCTGCTCCATATAGCAGCCATGGAAGGATGCAACTACTTTACGTTCAATATACCCAATACAGTTTGCAATGACTGCGGCTATATCGACAAGCGCTACCTTCATGAGTGCCCCCACTGCCACAGCAAGAACGTAGATTATGTTACCCGCATTATCGGATACTTGAAACGTATCAGCAGCTTCTCAAGTGCACGCCAGAAGGAAGCAGCCAAGCGTCATTACCATGTCGTTGCAGAGGAAGAAAGGACAGCAAAGGAACTGAAGATAAATGCTTAAATTCTATAACTACGATATCGTATTTCAGGAGATACCCGATGAGGTGACTCTGGCCGTCAACATAACCCATTGCCCTCATCGCTGTCCTCACTGCCACAGCCCGTTCCTTTGGGAAGATACCGGTGAACTTTTCAACGAAGAGAACGCCCGGCTCATACTGAAGGACTACAGAGATGCCATTACGTGCCTCTCCATTATGGGCGGTGACAATGATCCCAAAGAAGTCAACCGCATGGCAGCGTGGCTGAAGGAAACCTACGGGTTGAAGACGGGATGGTATTCCGGTAATACGGAGCTGGCCAGTGATATCGAACTGAAAAATTTTGATTATATAAAAATAGGACCATATATTGAAAAGTTAGGCGGACTTAAACAGAAAACAACTAACCAGAAACTATATAAAATACTGCCTGACGGAAAAAAAGAGGATATCACATTTCGGTTTTGGAAAACATAACAAAATGGGAATCGGGGAAGACGGGAGTCTTCCCCGATTCGGTTTTTACTTGCGGTTGTTCCGGGGTAGCCGTGGGATAAAAAGGGGGATACGGCTTTCCCTAAACGGTAAGGAAGTGTAACGCTATGGGTTTTCCTCGGCATCAGAAAGGTATATCCGTTTCGGGATTTTCAGGCAGGAATTTCGGGACTTTCAGGCGGGGAATTCAGGACTTTCTGCGTGGGAATTTCAGGTCATGGGAGAGAGGATGATGTCAGTCATTCTCTCTTGTTGTCTTACGATGGTGTGATAAGTCTGGTGGCGACGGGACGAGGTGTGCGTTTCTTAGTTTTCCCGTGCTATTTTACGGCAGCGTATCAGGGCATGGCTGCCGTCGGCAATAGTTGTGGCAAAAAGGTAGATGTTGCCGCCTTCCCTGAGGTTGAGTTGTCTGCGCAATTGGGCTACGCTGCCGGGGAAATTCCTGATGGTGATATTGGCCTGCTGTATTCCTGTCAGCAGTTTTCGGCTTTCCCGCTTGTTGGGGTGGCTCCACGCTTCAATTCTGAAGATGCGGCCCGGAAAGTCGGTGTGAAGCGTGTCGCTGGTGAAGAGGTTGCTCATGGGATGGAGCTTGCTTATGGCCATGCCGCCGGCAAGGATGTCTTGCACGTTGGCCTTGAGTATTGAGGCATTGGGCTCGTACAGGTATGTTGCCGGGTCTCCTGCACAGGCTGGTGCCGGGATGCTGCTCCGTCGGCAGCTGAAGGGCGGGTCGGCAGTTCCGAGATTGACACAATGGAAAACGGGCTCCCCTGTTGTCTCTCCCGACATGACGAGCAGCAGTTCCTTGCATTCACCGTGCACGCTGATGACGTGGACCTCACCGACGTGGTGCAGGGTGCGCAGAGCCTGTGTGATGTCCAGCATGGGCGACAGCTTTACCATGACGCAGTGGCTTTTTGCAAGCAGTTGTTCCTGCAGTTTGCTGAGGTCGGGGGTGCAGTCTTCGACGGCTATGGTCTTGTGTCCGTCATTGTCGCGCCGTGCCGGGTCGACGTAGATGAGGTCATAGCCGTTTTGCAGGAACGGGGAGTGCACCTGTGTCTCTTCGCAGACGATGCGGGCATGCTTCAGTTTCAGCAGGGGGAAGTTGTGCCGGGCTATGTTGCACAGGTTTTCCTGGCGCTCCACATAGACGGGTTCGTCAAAGGCCTGGCCCAGATAGCTGAAGTCCACGCCGTAGCCTCCTGTCAGGTCAATCATGCTGTGCCTGTGTTCTTTTGAGTGCAGGAGTCGTTCGGCAAGCCGGCGTTTGTAGGCGGCGCTTTCCTCGCCCGAACATTGCTCCATGGCAAGGTGGGGCGGGTACCACAATCCTTCCACGGCGGCCCATCGGGGGAGTTTGCGACATGCCAGCTGCCAGCCTTCTATCTGTTGCAGGCACCATTTGATGTCTATGTCTGCGGGTGAGGGTCGGAGGGCCAGCTGGTGTACGTCGTCGTGGCGGTGTTGCAGGATGTATTCGTTATCGGTCATGCAAGGCGGATGCTGTTTCCGTGCCGTTGTTCAGACTCTGACCATGTCGACAAAGTCAAACGGTTTGTCGTTCTGCTCGTCGGCGTCATGGTGTTCTCTTCCCGTTTCCTGCCATTGGCTGCTGTCTATGGGGGGAAAGAAGGTGTCGGCCTCACTGGGAGTGTCGTCAACGATGGTCAGGTGCAGTTTCCGTGCCAGGGGCAGGGCCTCGCTATATACGCTGGCGCCGCCTATGACAAACACTTCTTCCTTGTCGCCGCAGTGGGCCAGTGCTTCCTCCAGGGAGGCAAACACTTCAGTGCAGGGGAATGCCGTGGCCTTTCGTGTGAGGACGATATTGCGCCTGTCGGGCAGGGCGCCCTTGGGCAGCGATTCATAGGTGCGGCGTCCCATGATGACGGTGTGCCCTGTGGTGAGTTCCCTGAAGTGTTTCAGGTCAGCTCTCAGGTGATAGAGCAGGCCGTTGTTCAGTCCTATGGCGTTGTTTTTCGCTATGCAGACGATGATTGACAGTTTTCGTGGTGAAGGATTTTTTTCCATGAGTATGTGTCGGACTGGGGAAAAGGCAGCGGTTTGCCGTTATACGGAGACCACGGCTTTGATATGGGGATGTGGGTCATAGCCTTCCAGTTGGAAATCTTCGTACTGGAAGTCAAAGATGCTCTTGACGTCGGGGTTGATAATCATTCTGGGCAGTGGGCGCGGCTCGCGCGTCAGTTGCAGTCTGGCCTGTTCCAGGTGGTCCAGATAGAGATGGGTGTCGCCGGTGGTGTGGACAAAATCGCCGCACTCCAGTCCGCATACCTGTGCCATCATCTGCAGCAGCAGGGCGTAGGAGGCAATGTTGAACGGCACGCCCAGGAAGGTGTCGGCGCTGCGCTGGTAGAGCTGCAGCGACAATTTGTTGTCGGCCACATAGAACTGAAACAGGCAGTGGCATGGCGGCAGTGCCATGCGGTCTATTTCGGCAGGGTTCCATGCGCTGACCATGATGCGTCTGCTGTCGGGGTGGTGCTTTATCAGGTCCACGGCATTGGCAATCTGATCTATGGTGCCTCCGTTGTAGTCGGGCCATGAGCGCCACTGGTGGCCGTAGACGGGGCCCAGTTCGCCGTTTTCGTCTGCCCATTCGTTCCATATCCTGACGCCGTGTTCCTGCAGGTAGCCCACGTTGGTGTTGCCTTGCAGGAACCATAGCAGTTCGTAGATGATAGATTTGAGGTGCAGTTTCTTGGTGGTCAGCAGGGGGAAACCGTCGGCCATGTTGAAGCGCATCTGGTTGCCGAATACGCTCAGAGTGCCTGTCCCGGTGCGGTCGGTTTTCTTGACGCCTTCGGTCAGGATGCGGTCAAGTAAGGTGAGATATTGTTTCATGACTATAAGATATTGTTGTCGTTGTTGCGTTTTTCAGCCCGTTTCAGGTTGTAGTATCTGCCGCCTTGTACACATAGGTATACTATGGCGAGCAGGGTGCCGAAACGCCAGCTGTAGGCTATGCAGAAAATGGTTACTCCCAGTGCTATGGCTATGTTGATGACGAGGCGGTCCTTTTCTTTCTCCAGGTCTTGCTGCTGCGGGGGTGCGGGGGTGCCGCAGGCATTGTCGGGCCGGCTGTAGTAGGGTTGCGGCCGGTTGCGTTGCCTGTCGCGCATCAGGAATACGATGAGCAGGATAATCAGCAATACCGGCAGCAGGATGATTCCAAACAGGATGATGAGAGGTAGCAGCAGCATGGAGCCGCCGGCAAAGATGCTGCGCGCCATGTCCCATACGCTGCCGTCTCCGAGAAAGAATTTCCACCAGTCGGGCGCATCCGTCATGAAGTCCTCAGCCGTCATGCTGCCCGAGTCTGCCGTTGCGGTGCCCGACCACATCCCGGTTCCGGCCGAATCGTTGTCCGTGGTGTCTGATACAACGGTTATGCCCTTGTCCTGTGCAGCCAGTGTCATCGGTGCTGTGGTGCCCCATAGCAGGCACCATATAGCTATTATATATGTCGGGTTTATTCTGAAAGTCATTTTATCAGGGAAAATTCTGTATACAAAGGTAATGGATTTTTCCCGATATGTACGGAGATAATTTCTGAAAAAAAAGTTGCCTTTTCTGCAGCAACTCTTTTTGTGCCTGCAGTGGGGTAAACAAGGGGGGCGTGGGGCCGGCCTCTGATGGCTTGCATCGTTGCCGGCCTTGATTCTTTCCAGCCTGCTCCCGAATGGGATATATGCTTTGACCTTGAGAATGATATTTCTTCCCTGGAAAATTTTATGTTTCGCATCGCTGAACGTACGTTTACCGATGCTGAACGTATGTTTCGCGATGTTGAACATACGTTCAGCGATGTGAAACATAAACTGTATGGCAAAAAAATATCGTTTGTGTCCCTATGCAGATATTTCTCTCAGGGTATTAAATTCAGCAGTTATGCCTTGGAAAAATTTTTCCCCCCCCCCCCAAAAAAAAAAAGCAGGAAAAAGAATGTATGTTTTAAAAAATATATTTATTTTTGGAGCGGTAAATGTCTTAAACATGTAAACTTATGGTGAAGAGAAATCTATTGAAAATGGTGTGTGTTTACGCTCTGAGTATGAAACATCGGATTCTTGCCTTTCTTCTTGCTGTTTGTTCAATATCGTGTGCATGGAGTGATGTGTTAGTGTATGGTTACAGACAGACAGGATGGCCACCTAATGCAACATATACTGGAGGCGTTATTAGAGTTTCACTCCCAGTTGCTTTTTACGGAGAAACTGTCAAGTCAAGGGTGTTGTTAAAAGGTCATTCCATGTCGGTTACATATATTGAGAATGAAGCCTTTCTGAACTGCACGCGTATGACGTGGTTAGAGATGCCCAGTACAATTTCCCAGATTGGGAACTTTGCCTTTAGAAATTGCGTTGCACTGAAATCTTTTACTATTCCCCAAAAGGTCACGCGACTGCAGAATGGCGTCTTCCTGGACTGCTACAGATTAGCCACAGTGACCCTGCCCAGTGTACTGACCGGCTATCTGGGCGATGCTGTCTTTTCGGGATGTACAGCATTGAAGACCATTAACCTCAGCGACTGCACGATAAGCGAAATAGGCCATCGTGCGTTCCGCTATTGCCGCAGCCTTCAGTCAATAGACATCCCTCCCACGGTGACTACTATCTGGCGACATGCCTTTCAGGGCTGCGGCCTGACCGACATAACGCTCCCTCCCAACATAAGCAATCTCTATCAGGCAACCTTTGCCGACTGCCCTGACCTGTCGGAGGTGACGTTCCAGAACCAGTCAGTCCGTGTGAGCATCCGTGACAGCGTGTTTGCCGGCTGCAGAAGCCTTCAGAAGGTGAATCCCCCTCAGCTGCTGATATATATCGGCCGGAACTCGTTTGAGGACTGTGTCAGCCTGCGTGAGATGGATATCCCGGGCAGTGCGACCCACATTGACGTCGGTGCGTTCCGCAACTGCAGCAGTCTCCGCAAGGTGGTGCTGCGCGGCAGTATGGAATATATCGCCGACAGCGCCTTTGTAGGCTGCCAGTCTCTGGATTCCGTCGTGAGCTACATAGCTTCCCCCTGCACGGTGAGTGAAGCCGCGTTTTTCGGCGTATCCCCCCGCTGTGTGCTGACGGTGCCCTATGGCTGCAAGCGTATCTACGAGTCAGCAGGCTGGACCGAGTCGGTGTTCAAGGGCGGCATCAGGGAGATGCCCGAGCCTGAGGGCATCAGCCGTGTCAGGGTCGGTGCTGATTCG
>CACYCZ010000093.1 GCA_902773055.1 uncultured Bacteroidales bacterium | reverse complement strand
TCAGGCGTGGACATATGGATGAACACTCCTACCCGTCCACTGGAAGCATCAGGCACATCAGGAGAAAAAGCACTCATGAACGGCTTGCTCAACCTCTCAGTCTTAGACGGATGGTGGTATGAAGGCTACCGCGAGGGTGCAGGATGGGCACTGACAGACAAACGTACCTACCAGAACCAGGATTATCAGGACAGTCTGGATGCATCCACCATATATAACCTCTTGGAACGCGAAATCATACCACTGTATTATCAGAGAAACCAAAAAGGCTATTCACACGGCTGGATAGAAGCCATCAAGAATTCCATCGCCCAAATTGCGCCCCATTACACCATGAAGCGCCAACTGGACGACTACTACGAAAAATTCTACAATAAAGAAGCCAAACGCTTCCATATGCTGGCCGAAAACGACAATGCCAAAGCCAAGGAACTGGTAGCATGGAAACAATCCGTTGCCGACGTGTGGGACAACATCAAGGTCGTTGGCATCCAAAATGATGAAGAAATTACAAATTCGCCCATGTACTGCGGCAAGAATTATAATATCACCATTCAGATTGATGAACAAGGACTTGAAGATGCCCTGGGAGTAGAGTTGGTCATCACCACAATCAACGAGAAAAACGAAGACACACTCTACAAAGTTCTTCCGTTCAATGTCATCAGGCGAGAAGGCAACATATACACATTCAGCCTCAAGGCAAGCATCGATGATGCCGGCAGTTTCAAACTGGCATACAGATACTTCCCCAAACACCCCTTGCTGGCCCACCGGCAAGAATTCTGCTATGTGACATGGTTCTGAACCATCGCCGTAGCCAAGCATTTCAATGGCTGACGTGTCAGTGGCACGTCAGCCATTGATGCTCTTCCGCAACCGCTAATTGTGCAAGAACAAGGGAAACAAAAAAAACGTGAGGACAATAACCATGTCCTCACGTTGCATATAGGAAAAAACGCTTTGATTACACCTATGGACGCACCATTAAACTTATCATATTGCAGTACGGCAAAACACTATCTTTTCATAGCAACTTACCTCACCACACTCATAAAGAACACCCACAGTATCTGCGTCAATCTGCACCAAATCACTATAGGCAGCCTTACCAGGATAAATAGTTGTATGGACTTGCCAGGAAGCCCCGTTATCCATACTCTTTTTCAGAACCAGATTTTTTCTCAGGCGCTTCGATGAAGGATTGCTGAAAAAAAGCATTTTAGCTATCTTACCGTTGCTTTTACGCACCGACAGGATGCTGCCTTGACATACAGGCTCTATCAAATCCTCAACAAAAGTCATGTAGCCGTCATACGATTTGCCGCCATCTTTACTGGTCAGACTGGCCCGACATTGATACTTGCTGCGATAGCAATACATACGCATATTCTGAATCAAATCGCCATTGGACAATTCTGCCACCGTGCTTTCGTCACCGCCTTCCTCATCCTGCACTGCTCCCAGATGCCACGTCTCGCCATGGTCATCCGAATATATCAGGTGGGAATGCTTGACGGTATTGATACTATGATTGCACGGAACGACTATACGGCCTGTCCTTGACAGCTGAATGGCATGACATGGCCCCGTAGCATACCATCCCCATTCAGGCCTCTTGGTTGTTTCTGTAATTTCCCTGGGCCTTGACCACGTAGTCCCATAGTCCTGAGACTCCATGACAAAGACACGGCGCGTATCTATCCCTTTATACTTTCTGATACCAGCCGATAAATCATGCCCGTTATTCCAAGTACAGACCAATACAACCTTTTGGGCCACATCATCCCATCCGGGAGCAGGATTACCGCATACATTATCCTTGTCGTTCCACACCACGGATAATGGTCCCCATGTCTTTCCGCCGTCGTCCGAACGCTTCATGACCATGTCAATATCGCCACTGTCATCACGATTCCATCTGCGGCCCTCACAAAACGCAAGTATGGGCCCGCCAGGAACCTTTATGACAGCAGGTATGCGGAAAAAAGCATATCCTTCCTTACCCGCCTCAAACACATCGACATATTCAGCCCCTGAGGCAAAATATGCCATGCCCGCAAGGATAAAAAACATCAATGCCTTTCTCATTTTTTTCTCAAGCAATATTTCTTTACAATATAGTAAACCACTGCTAACGCAACCAAAAGGCAGATACCATACTTGATAGGATTCTCGTATACCTTAAGCTGCTCGTTCAATTGATCAAAAGGTACAAGATGCTGCAAATACCAGCCCAAGACAGCCAATACGATATTCCACAGACCAGCACCGATTGCCGTATAAAGCAGGAAATAGCCGAAATTCATCTTGGAAAGACCAGCAGGGATGGATATCAACTGGCGGATGCCGGGTATCAGCCGGCCAATCAGTGTCGCAACGGCACCCCTACGGTCAAAATAAGCCTCAGCCTTTTGCATCTTTTCTTCATTAAGCAGACAAAGATGTCCCAACCTGCTGTTTACAAATTTATATACAAGAGGACGCCCCACATAATAGGATATCCCATAATTGACAGTAGCACCTATGCAGGAACCTATCGTGGCAAAAATCACTATCAGAGGAATACTCATCTCACCTCTCTCCGCCGCTATATATGCTGCCGGGGGAACCACAATCTCTGACGGGAAGGGAATGGCAGAACTCTCAATCGCCATCAGTATTGTCACATTTATATAGTTAAGCTCGTCCAGCAAGCCTTGAAGCAAATCAGTCAACATAGACAATCTTTTTTATTTCTGGAGTTTTGCCCAAGTATCTTTCAGACTGACTGTGCGATTAAACACCAAATGGTCAGATGTAGAATCCTTGTCTGTACAGAAATATCCTATGCGCTGGAATTGGAAATGATCCAAAGGTTTTGTATCAGCCAGGAAAGCCTCCACATAACAATTCGGGCGAATTTCCAAAGAATTTTCATTAATCATACACTTCATTGCATCAACGGGTGTCATATTCTCATCCTTCTGCAAACGTGCCAGCTCATCGCGTGGATTTTCAATTTTCCACAAGCGGTCATACATACGCACCTCAGCCTTTATAGCATGTGCGACACTAACCCAATGTATTGTACCTTTTACTCTACGATTAGCTTCTGCCTCTCCCGTCTTTGTCTGAGGTATATATTCAGCATACACTTCTTCTATATTGCCATCAGCATCTTTTCTACACCCTGTGCAGACCACGATATAAGCATTCTTGAGGCGCACTTCATTACCAGGAGTCAGACGGAAATATTTCTTTGGAGCATCTTCCATAAAGTCTTCACGCTCTATCCATAGTTCACGGCTAAATGTGATTTTATGGGTGCCTGCATCAGGATCTTCCGGGTTATTGACGGCATCCAGTTCTTCTGTCTGTCCCTCCGGATAATTCGTTATAATCAACTTAACCGGATTCACTACCGCAGCAACTCTCGTGGCACGCTTGTTCAAGTCTTCACGGACAGCAGACTCCATCAAAGCCATGTCATTCAGAGCATCATACAAAGTATACCCAATACGATCCACAAACATTCTTATTGCTTCAGGCGTATAGCCTCTCCGCCGATAACCGCAAATTGTCGGCATACGCGGGTCATCCCACCCTGCCACCAGTCCTTCATTGACAAGGGCCAGAAGGTTACGCTTGCTCAGCAATGTATAATTCAAGTTTAATTTATTAAACTCATACTGACGTGAGCGATTGTCATCCAGGTCATTTCCTTTTTTCAGCCAATCTATAAAGAGATCATACAATGGCCGATGAGAAACAAATTCCAATGTACACAAAGAGTGTGTAACACCTTCAAAGAAGTCACTCTGCCCATGGGCAAAGTCATATAATGGATATGCCTTCCATTTGTCACCGGTACGGTGATGAGGTGTTTTCACTATACGATATATCAATGGGTCACGGAAATGCATATTAGGACTTGCCATATCAATCTTAGCTCTCAGGACCATAGAGCCTTCTTCGAGTTCTCCGCTATTCATTTTCTCAAACAGAGCTAAGTTTTCTTCAATCGGCCGATCACGATAAGGGCTGTTCTTACCTGGAACAGTAGGTGTTCCCTTCTGCGCTGCTATCTCTTCGGGAGTTTGTTCGTCAATATAAGCCTTACCTTCTTTTATCAATTCCACGGCAAAGTCCCACAGCTGCTGGAAATAATCGGAAGCATAATACACGTGTTCCCACTGGAATCCCAGCCATCTGATATCCTCCATGATGGCATCAACATATTCCATGTTCTCTTTCGTAGGATTAGTGTCATCAAACCGCAGGTTGCAGACTCCGCCATATTTCTCTGCAATACCAAAGTCCAGACATATTGCCTTAGCATGCCCGATATGCAAATACCCATTGGGTTCAGGCGGGAAACGTGTCTGGATACGTCCTCCGTTTTTGCCTTCTTCCAAATCCTTTTCAACTATCTGCTCAATAAAATTGAGGCTTTTCTTAGGAGCAATCTCCTCGTTTATGTCTTTCATAACAAATATATTTCTTTTTCAATTCTACAAAATTACATATTTTTTCAGACAAGCTGCCTATAGATGAAG
The DNA here is from genome assembly GCA_902773055.1 of uncultured Bacteroidales bacterium. Lineage (GTDB taxonomy): Bacteria > Bacteroidota > Bacteroidia > Bacteroidales > Bacteroidaceae > UBA6382. The sequence goes on along the minus strand of CACYCZ010000093.1, from coordinate 2,695 downwards.
CTTACTAACTCTATTTCATATTTCGAGCCTGATATATCCGGTCTTTAGCTTCATTTATTTCCTGTATTTTTCGTGTTGCAGCCTCTTTTACGTCATCACCGAGCGTTGCCACTTTGTCGGGGTGATATTGTATCACCATCTTGCGGTAAGCCTTGCGCACCTCCTCATCGGTAGCATCTGGTGTGATGCCCAAAACCTTATAGGCATCTTCCAGCGACTGCCCACCAAGAGCGAACATCTGGTCTACGACTGTGGTACTGACACCCAAAGCCGTTGCAATCTGCCTCAAGGCTTCCTGTTCCACCTGCTCCACCTTACCGTCTGCCTTTGCCACCTCTGCCAAAAAGGCAATAAGCTGCAAACGGTGCTCACGGGGCATTGTCTGTAAAATCATGGCACATGCATCCTGCATCTGATGATACCATACATCTTCCCCCTTTTGTTTTCTGAGTTGAAAACATTCTTTCAGGATTTTTTCTCCCCTTGCCACCATGTTCTCTCCAAAATTGCGACGCAGGAAACTACGCATATATTCCATCTCTGAATGCATGATTTTCCCATCGGCCTGAATGATATGAGCCGACAGTATCATCAGCGAATACAGAAATCCTTCCCGAGGGCTCTTGTTCTGATATCGGGAATAGGTTCCATCCATTGTGCTTGGAGAGCCTTCAAGCAGACTTACCAAGGCAGAGCCGAGGAAATATCCTATCATCGCTCCCCAAAAGCGACCGTAGCTAAAACCTATGATAGCAAAAATCCACTTGATATATCCCATAGCACTGTTTTCCGATACTTTTTCAATTACATTGTAAATGAGTATTTTCCTGCCTTCAGATGCCGTGTCTTACCATGCCATTTCACATCCGACTCTGTCCCGGCCGGAACAGTAATCTTCACTTTCAAATGTCCATCAATTTCTTTCAGGCTCAGCATAATCTTTCCGTAACGCGTCACCATACTGGTATTTACCCATTTCAAGCCACAAAGCTGAGGTGCGACCTCAAAGGTCTTGAATCCCGGCAATGTCGGCTTTATACCGCAGACATGACGCCCGAGGATTACCGTCATACTGCTTGCCCAGGCATGGTTTGTGCCTCCACGGCCTTTATAGTCCCAAAACTCAAACACCGTTGTCTCATCCTTGAATGACAGCATGTTGGAGTATTGGCGCTTAGCACGTTTCAGAGCTTCTTCGCCCTGTCCCATTTTAAACATTGCTTCCTGCACATACATTTCCAAAAGCGGACTGGCATAATGGTTTTTCTTAAATATTTCGAGCAGGGCTGGATATTTATCAGGCTTCGCCAACCCGCTGACAACGGCCAAAGCCTGAGCACGGTCGTCATCTTCACCTTCATAACCAGTTGAGCGATAAGACGAACCTTTCCAATACCGCTTGTCAAAATTGCGCTCCATTTTCTCCAACAGGGCAACGACATCCTTTTCATCACCCTTCTTATGCAAGATCTGGGCAAACCGCTGCTCTGCAGTCAACGCCAGATAATACCACTCATTTGTCATCAGATTGAGGTCTATATTTGTTCCCCAGTCAGCCCAACTCCAACCGCCTTTACGGGTATAGGCAAAGCCGTCATCGTCAAGAGACCAAACCTCATGAAGATATTTATGTACACGGTCATACAAGGGCGCTATAAAGTCGCCATCGCCACTATAATAATATTGCGAATAGAACCCATACAGTCCCACCGACATCAGCATCTGGCATGGCAGTTCCTTATTCCAGTTCCCGGCTGGAACCGGCGAATAGATTACCCCGTCGGGCTTCTGCCAGTTCATCAGCTCATACATACCTTTTTTTATCAATTTCCACGATGATGGTGTCAGCACATAGAAATTCTCATGGATATCATTTACCATGTCACCCCACCACTGAGCCCGTTCACGGTCAGGACAGTCAAAATATGTATCACGCATATTCACGTATAGCGTACGTGCTGAACGCTTCCACAACTCGTTCCAAAAAAGGTCATCGCATTCAAACGAACCGGCTATTTCCGTATCATAACCCGACTCACGATATTTCACATCAATGATTTCAACACCTTCAGGCACGGTATACTCTACCCAGTTTCCATTCATCCATCCCAGGCTCTCATATTCCTGTATGCCATCGCGCGTAACATATTCTGCCCGCACCGAGTTTTCTCCTGCCTTGTTAAAGCAGTCGGTGCGCATGTCGATTACCTTGCCTGCCTTTGCTTTCACCTTGAGATAAGGTGTTACCTGTGCATCATAGGGCAACCTGCAATGCAGGACACGCTTTTCTGCATTGTATTGTGTGGAAACATATTTCTGCAGCTTGCTGTATTTAAATAGCGGAATGGGGCGCTTTACCAGTTTGCCATAAATTTCATTCTCTGCATTTCCGCTCAGCAGTTTTGCCTTAGGAAAATGCTTGTCACTATTCACTTCATACCATTTGTCCCAAGCCCTTTGTCCATCAAAACGGATACCGCTTTCAGGAAGTCTGTAATTAGGACCGTCTTTCTCTATACGCCCATAGGCTTTGTACACCTCAGCCTCCCATGTCTTGTCTGTCAGTATTTCCACTGCACCGTTCCGGGCCTCAAACAGCAATCCGGCATGGCCGCTGTTCTTATGGCTGAAACCTTCTTTGCCGAAGAAACAAGTCAGAACAGCAATCTTGTTGCTGCCCTTTTTCATATAAGGT
>CACYCZ010000092.1 GCA_902773055.1 uncultured Bacteroidales bacterium | reverse complement strand
TCTTACCTCTTCCATCGCAGTGGCAATATCTTCGATAGCCACTGCTCCTCCCCACATCCTATACACATACTCTGGTGTTATCAATTCAGGATCGAAGGAGCATGACTTTCCTTCACACTCTATGAAATCCTTCAATCTATTGTATAGCGATGAATCAGACATAATCCTTAACCGTTAATCATGAGCCATGAACCGAAAGCTCTCCATACTGCAACTCCTCCAATATACCTGCCCTATTTGGAGTAAAACTTCTCGCCAAATCATTAATACTCTCACGCATGAAGTCAAATCGGCTCACGTTCTCATATGCTTGTTCTGGCGTGCACCTTTGCCAGTCTTATTACTGACGGTGTATCTTGGAAAAGATATTTGTTACAGCAAACGGCACTAATCGATGAAAGCCTTCTTTCTTTTAGTCCTGGGATGGCTTTACCTTCTCCATTGAGCAACTCACTGATATGTGCATTGGAGTAATAATATTCTACCCCTGCTATTGACAAGAAATCATTTAGACTATACACACTCTCCTCTATGTCAATGAGAACGTTGTTATCCAAATATACTCGCATCTAATAAACGGTTCAAAGATTCAATCTCCATTCGTCCTCAATTTACCCTTGGTGCCCATAGAAGGAGCATCTAGCAATAGCTTGTAATTTCGGGCATATACCTTTGCGACATGGCTTTCTCTTTACTTCGCTAAAAAAACCTTATTTGTATTCCCATTTTCTCGTAAGCCTCGGATAAAAGACGATTTGACATTTGATTTCAAGTTGGGCCAAGGTGAGTCAAGCTGATTCTAATTAGTTTGTTTTACCCAATAGTCGGGCAGGTGTTTCCATAGTGTTTCGCGGTTGTTCTCGTCGCAGTAGGCTATCACCTGGGCGACTTCTTCCTTTGTCATCATGGCTCTTTGTCTTTGATGCAAAGGTAGCCACTACCGGGCAGCCATAAGAGACGTCGTTTATCGGATGCTTACTCCTGCCCCCCGCGCCGCAAACGCGCGACAGGAATAGCGACGATTCAGAACTACATTGAATTCCATAGGCTTATAACTTCATAATAACCTAAGAACGTTGCGGCTCATAAGCCCCATCATTGCACTTCAGTGTGACTTTACCACTCTCCTGCACCTCCACCGTGTGCCGCTGGCCAATGAGAATGCTCAAAGCAACGCACTCGCCATCAAGGTAAAGTCCAGAACTGTTCAAAACAATCGTGGTTCCTCTTCTTTCAGATCAATAGATATAAGTCGAAAAGACTCGTTGGCTTTGTTATGGGAAACCAGTGCCATGACCTCTGTATTAAAATATTTACGAACAATCTCCGTAAGCCCTTTGGGGACTTTAATAGTATACTTTTTATTTTCCACCTGGAGTTTAACTTCATCAGAATTTGAATTGGCGGCATATAAGACACCATACAATGATTCTCTGACCCAACTATCTTTCTCTAATTCCTCACCTGATGAATCCGACAATGCAAGACTCGAAGCAATTTCACGATATTTTAACTTGGGTGTTCTCAATTCTACCGGGACATCTGCGCCGGCCTTCTTGAATGTCAATCCTACCAAGTTCACTCTTTCTCCATCTGGCGCCATTTCTTTAGCGAGATTAACAAAATTTTCTAAATAAGACTGATCTTTGATTCGTTCTTTCAATGCCGTGACATTGCCGTTATTAGCAAGAGTTAAGTTGGTTACTATATCTTCAATAAGTGCATTCGTACCACCTTGAAAATCCTCCAATGAGTTTTCAGATGTTTCTCCTATTCTCATAGTAACCGCAAAACTCGCCGCTCGAGGGATAGAAAGATAAGACATACAAATATCCTTTATATCCTTCGCCGGCTGCCCATTCGTACGGAATCTTCGTCCTTTTGTGCGCTCTGCTGTTCTTATTGCTATTTGCTTGAAAGTACTGATTCTATCATTCACATCATCTTCACGGGCCATACCATGAGCCACCCCATTACCTGCCACAACAATTTGAATCTCATTATCACTGAGGGTAATACCGTTTAGACGCAGATGTCTAGAGAAATTAATATTTTCCAACAAGTCTCTCATTTCCTCTGCAATGTCGGCAGACAAACTACGAGACAAAGCCAGACCAACCATCTGTTCACTTTCACGAATGAGGCCAGCGTCATAACCCAAAAAAGCAGCACTTTTTATAAGAACATTCGCCGAAAGATTATCTATACCGGAACCGACGGCAGCCCAAGCTGCCTCTCGTTCTAATGAGAATGACTTTTTGAAGAGTTCTATAGCCTCTTCTATTTGACCATGATGCTTCAAATAATCTGCATCATCAGCCAAACACATTGCCTCATTGTGTAGTTGTTCAATTTGTTCTGCGTTCATTTCTTTTCAAGTTCTATAGCGGGCGTTCCGAATTCTACAATTGATACGTATGCCGGAAGAGCAGTGTCGTCTGATTGATCTGTTTGTTTAATCTTTTGTTTCTTTCTTGATTCAATAATCTTGTCGTTGTCAAGGATACCTGATATCTCCAAACGTGCTGCATCCTGGAAAAGCGGGTCTTCTTTCTTCCCAAGCCAGTAGTCAAAGCCTGTTTTCTTCTTTGAACGACGGACCACAGTATATGGAGTATGTTCTATTACGAACAAAACGGAAATGCATTCTGCTCCATGTTCCGTGGCCTCCTGCAGGTCATCAGTACTTCGCCGAAGTTGATCATTAAATGGTATTGACCATTCTATAACCTCTGATGTATTCACTAATCCACCACAAGTCATGTGAATTCCGCTTGAATGCCCCTGTCGTTCCAAACAAGAAACGGCGCATTCGGACAAATATTGCGCCTTAGCCTCGGTAATACCAGGAATAAACCCATTCGTGATATCTTCAATGACCATAATCCTTTTGCTTTTGTTCCTACAAATGTATTGATTAGCGAATAGAACTCCAAATCTTTACGATAATACTATCTGAGAAAACACCAGAAATACCTCTGTAAGACTCCGGTAAAAGACAACTTGTTTATTTGATTTCAAGTTGGGGGGGGCAACTTGGCCAAGTTAGACCAAGATGATTCTAGTTGGTTTGTATAGCCCACTGGTCGGGTAGGAATAACTAGAGGACATCCCGGTTGTTCTCATTACCGAGGATCCGGAGCCATACAACCTCTATCCATTCCAACAGGTCCACATCTAAAGCCTTACAACTATCCAACAAGAAGTAGATGCAGTAGGTGCATATCTCAGAAATCGCCGTAATTGCACACCTCCGGCGAACAGGGTGGAGCCAGGTCGATACCCTCTCCGCTACTGCCTAATCATACACAATTTCATTTTAGATGAAGGTATTCAATCCCTGCCAGGTGTGGTTTATAACTGATTATATCCTCGTTGCAGGATGCTATCGCCAGGAAGACTTATTCCCTTGCCATCATGGTTTAGTCTTTGATGCTCAATAGTCAGTCCAAAATAGATTTCGTTTATCGGATGCTCACGACATAATCTGGGTTGTGCCGAGCACTCGGACCTGACGATTTTTGTGTCCTGATGGTTTGCCGTTTGTCCTAGGACACAACTCACGACACCATACAGAAATACGCCCAAATAATATCCTCCCGATTGCGAATTATGATCTAATGCCCATCCATATACGGCAACCTCTTCGTGGTTATGGATGGTCCACTGAGACTTGTAGCGACTACCGTCCCTATGCTTTGGATTAATCTGGTAAAACTCTCAATGAATCTCTACCCCATTATCCTGAAGCACTTGAATGACGATTGGGTTCTTTAGTAAGAACCGATTAAGATGAAAAAGTATCTTGCAAAAGCATCACCACTACAACTTTATTTCTTTATCATCCTTGCTCACATAATCCTTTACCAGTTCACACACCGTATTAGCAATAATCACATTTTGCCCTTTTTTATAATCTTCAAAAGCTTGTGTAAATAATGGAATAATCGCCGGATTGTTCAAATCATCATTCAGGTAGTCTTTCAAGTTTTGTGTTGAACAGTTATACTTGGGTAGAGTTGAGATAATCGAAAGGAAAATTGTCTCAAGTGCAGTCTTATCATCTCTTAATGAGGCTTTTTCTTCACCCTCCATACTAGCCTTCTGCATCTTCAGCACTTCTATTACCAACGAAGAATTAGACTTTCCACACGATGCAAAAAAGGGATTTAACACATTATCATAAAGACTACGAATCTTCTCTTTCACATCAAAACTGGTATTAGCGTATGCAAAGACTTCCTTACTTACACTTTCTTTACTGAATCTAAAACTCCGGAATGCTAATTTCTCAGCCAATTCACCAGGTTTAAAGATATTATAGCTGCGTCCTGCTATTTCCATGAGCGTCTTCACTTTATTTCTTAGCTGGTATAAGGTATTATCCCAACTCACTAAATAGTATTCTTTTTCATAGTTTGAAGCGACAGCTTCTTCAGTAATATGTAAAGATTGTCTGACATCTGCATTTATCGCCAAATCCGATTTGTCCTTATCCATATCATGCAGATACCATACATAATCCGTTTTTACTTCGTCAAATAATGAACGGTTTACGTCTACTTTATTGAGCGTGTCACATCCTAGTTGCTTTAAATAAAACCTCAAATAGCTAAGGTTCTCATTGAAGAATCCTATCGATTCTGTATTTGTTTCGGGAAGCCCTAATTGCTTTGCAAATGCTTCAAAGGTGAAATTGTTGACGTTATCCTCATAGATACTCTTAACCTTTTTCACTTCTAGATAATAATTATAGAATACATTTGCTGTTTCCACGGGGATGGGTAAATTTTCAAATTGATTGAACCAACTGAACTGCAATGCCTTTTTCAATTCACCCAACGCTTCCTGCAAATAATCGTGTGGGACAACAAACTTTATGCTATCTTTCGCTTCATCGCAGTATCCAAACAAGTCGATAGCGCTATTGAATTCGGCATTATTCCACACTATTTCATAATCATTTTGGAAAGCACTTTTGGCACAGATATAATTCACCACTACAGGTGTATCTAAATACACATAGTGTTGCTTTTGCTTAATATACCTCTCATAGTTTTCTGAGCGGAAGAGGTCCAAGAACGAATGAATCAAACCGTACTGGTCCATATAATCATTCCTATCACACAGATGTTTGAGTTCACTAAGCAACGCTCTTGCATCGGCTTCATCTATTCCCTTCAGAACACTATTCCATACACCCAAACGCTCTGCACTTTTCTTTTCTTTATCATCACTATTATCATCATCTCTAGCAAACACTTTATACTTATTGAGATACTCAGATTTCAATTTATCATAAAAAACAGATGCATCTTCATAACCATATTTTCGGACAATAGTTCCCAACTCGTCCTTGAATGAGGCTTCTTCCTGTCTTGCTTCTTTTATTGCTTTTTCGATTGCCCTCATTTCATCATCAGTCAACGAAAACACTCCTCCTCTCTGGAGTGGAGTCAACTTTCCGAGTTTACGCAGGTTTTTGATGGCAATTTTTATATCAGCTTTATCCCTGCTGTATTTCGTCTGGCATATGTCATAAAAATCATCTTCTGTAACTGGCTCATGCCTATACACTTCCATCAGAAGCAATGAGTAAAAGAAACTATTCTTTATGTCTGTAGAGTCGTTACTCAATGCCAAATAGTCAAAAAAAGAAGGATCTATCTCTCTTTCTTTCTGTTTCGCGGAATTGTTATCGCGTAATTTAACAAACTGAGGTGACTCCTCCATCTTTGTCTGGTCAAAAAACGAAACAGATAACCCCTGTTTTCGTAGAGGAGACTCCAATTCCTCAGCTCGTTTCTCTGTAATAATACCCGTTGTATACAAATCAACGTTGTCCGACAGGTTCGCATCCGAGAGGATGAGCCTCATCGCCTTATCCAATAACGCCTCTTGCTTGTTAGCAAAAGTATTGCCAGTTAAAACAACAACTAGTTTTTCTCGTCTTGCAGCTTTATATCGATATATGCGGTTTTCTTCACTTTCCGCGATAAAAATAGCATTGCGAACCTCTTTTTCATAAAGATTCACACACTCCAACAATTCCTGCTGGCTAATATCTTTCCTTATCATACTATTACCCAATTAACGTTTTCTTGAACCTGGTCAGTTTCGTTTCATCTACACTCATCTGAAATAGAGGGATGTTCTTGTCTCCGATTGCTTTTTCCATAGCTCGACGATTAACATCGGAACATTTCGTACCCAAATAAATAGCCTTTGCAGCTCCTCTACATTCAACTATCGGAAACTCTATATCATTCCCACTATAGTCAAATAATAGCACACGCATCTCTTGCTCATACTTCCAGAAATCACTTTTCTCCAACAGTGCCTTTCTAATAGATGGCTCCTCTTTCAAATCTATTGACTCCGAATAGGTAATTCTGTCCACCAAAAGTATTTTATTCTCTGCTTTATTCGCAATGATGTCAAAAAGGCTTCTATCAAACTCGTATTTTACACAAAACCCCTTGTGGCTATTTGCATAATGCGACCACATTAGTACGTTTAAGTCTTCAACAGGCACATCACTACCATCATCCTTCTTCCCAGCGATAAGGCATCGTAACTTTAAATGCTCAGCAACTTTTTTCATGACTAGCCGATAACGCAACTGTAAGCTATCTGTTTTGGCGTTTTTGATTTCTCGCTCAAGCCAATACAAAAGTATGGTATCTAGTGGATCATTAAACTCCCTAGGGTGTGCAAAACTAATCGTCTCCTTTTCAATATCTTCAAGTGAGTACTTCGAGAAACTGCGAAAACTGTAATACGGCATATTTTCGTTCACGGCATGATAGTGAACCTGAGCCAACGCATTAAAAAGATAATCCTCCATCCTTTTATGAGCCTCAGTTAAATCATTTCTTTCAAGGCAGAAGAAGCAGGCTTTTTTCAGTAATACTGATTTCACGTCAAAGAGATTAGGATAAACCCGATCAAATTCTTGGTATGCTTCTGTTATAAGCCCAAGCGCTTTTGCCCCCCCGTTTCTATTATTCTCTTCATCCACTGCCCTTACTATCACCTTCCCCCATAACGCTCCTTTTAATCCATCTGGATAGTGAACAGAATTCTGCTTAATAAATACCAGCTCGTCTGTATTAAGCGAGCCAAGAGGTTTAGCTAATATAAACCCGAATCTTTCCTCCATGTATTATTTAGGGATTGTCGTTTATTGTTTTCAATTTGAGCCGGCCTGGAGCCATCCCTTGTTTGCTGCCGCATCCAACTCGTCGTTTTATATCATTTTTTCACTTAGTCCGGGCTTCATCGCCCGGATTTCGCGGCGTTTTTCTAACACCATACAGGAGTTCTCTATCGAGGACACCATTTGGGAACCGCTTGAGCTTTCAAACTATGTGGCTTCCGCCAGTTGTTGCTCCATCAACCTCTCTGCCAACTGCACTACAT
>CACYCZ010000091.1 GCA_902773055.1 uncultured Bacteroidales bacterium | reverse complement strand
TTCCTTACGGTACTCCCGTCATCATCAAGGGTGCAACTGGCAACTACACCTTCAAGGCTGCCGACCTCACCACAGCCACCGTCAAGGACATTCCGGCTGTCAACCTCCTCGAAGGCTCCTATGTAACCACAACCGTCGGCGCTGGTCAGGTCTACACCCTCTCCTTGCTCGAAGAACAATTTGACATTAACTATAACAGCGCTATTTCTGCATGTAGGGCATGGCTGCCCGCAAGTGCAATTTCACTCGCTGAGGTTTCCACGGTCACACTGGACGGCGACATCAACGACTTCGTCGTAGCCATCAAGAAGGTGGAGAATGCCGCAGAGAACACTGCCACGCTGAAATACTTCGAAAACGGACGACTCATCATCAAGAAGGGCGACAAGAAGTATGACGTGGAAGGACGTCTCGTTAAATAACAAGACACTAATAATCATAACCGATTAACAATTTACATCACAGGAATCCCCTGAGCCTTCAATGCCCGGGGGATTCTTTTTGATGCAAGCCACGACACTGCATCCAAACTTTAAAAATGTATATGTTAAAGAGTGTTGATTTAACAGAAAAAACGTATCTTTGCCAGTTGGAATGATTACAGCATCTATAGTAACATACAAGCATAGCTTTGATGATATAAAACTATTGGTCAGGAGTATTATATCATCTCCCATCATTATATTATATGTCATTGATCATTCTCCGCAAGACGAGCCAAGCACCATTGAGGCCGACATTTCATCATATCTGGCCTCAGAAAACGCCTTGATAAAATTCATATACATTAAACAGGAGAACAAGGGATACAGTGGCGGACACAACTGCGCCATCAGAGACGCCATCAGGCATGGTGCCACTTACCACCTGATTGTCAACCCCGATGTCTACTTTGACAAGAAGGTCATCCCCGCAATATTCAGCTACATGGAGGATAACCCCGATGTCGGACAACTCATGCCCAAAGTGCTCTATGCAACCGGAGAACTGCAGCGCCTGTGCAAGCAAATACCTGCCCCGATGGACCTGCTGGGACGCTTCATACTGCCCAACTTCTTTCTGGAGAACCGCAACAAACATTTCGAGCTGGCTGATACAGGCTATCGAAAAATCATGAATGTACCGTATCTTTCAGGATGCTTCATGTTTTTCCGCCTGAGCGCACTTCAAGAAATAGGCCTGCTGGACGAGCATTTCTTCATGTATGCCGAAGACATTGACATAACCCGACGCATGCACGAAAAATATAAGACTATATTCTATCCGAAAGTCTCCATCACGCACCTGTTTAACCGCGCAGACAGACGAAGTGCCAAACTGCTGTATATCCACATCGTGAACATCATCAAATATTTTAACAAATGGGGGTGGTTCCACGACGAAAAAAGGATATTCTACAACCAGCAACTGCTGAAAGACATTAAAAGATTGTAGGCAGGACTCCTGCATTATAGTTCCGCAACAAGACAGGCTCACCCGACAACACAGATGGTTATCGGGTGAGCCTGTCTTTATGCGGACCAATATATACTACAGCAATTTTACGACAGCGGCTTCTACTGCCTTCATATCCTCCGTGGGCTCAAAACGCTCAACGACATTGCCTTCACGGTCTATCAGGAATTTGGTAAAATTCCATTTGATATCGCTTTTCTTGTCAAACTCAGGATCAGCCTTGGACAGCATGTCCTGGAGAATCTTGCCGATTGGATGCTCTTGATTGAAACCCTTGAAGCCCTGTTCACTCTTCAGCCAAGTATACAATGGCAATTCCTTTTCACCATTTACATCAGACTTTCTGAACTGTGGAAATTTAGTACCATAGTTGAGCTGGCAGAACTGAGTAATCTCTTCATCAGTACCAGGTGCCTGCTGACCAAACTGATTGCAAGGAATATCCAGTATTTCCAATCCCTTGTCCTTCAGCCTTTCGTACATAGCTTCCAATTCTTCATACTGCGGTGTAAATCCACACCGGCTGGCCGTATTCACAACAAGAAGGACCTTGCCCTTAAATTGTGACAAACTTACCTCCTGCCCTTTCTTGTCGGGCAAGGAAAATGTGTAAACATTGTTTTTCATGTTTTGATTAATTATGTTGAAATTTTCATCGTATTGCGGTATCGGAGGTGTACAGCATTTTTCAAGTTTCACACCAGCCTCACTGACAGTCATGCTTCTCTCCACATGCTTCAGTGCCAAATCAAGTCCGTCCATATCGGCAGCCGAAACCAAAATTTCATTGAATCCAGTCTGCCTGATACAATACCTGTAGCCAGCCGGAGGTGTTTCCATAGAAATAATAACGGACAATATGCGTTCGTCTGGAAAGGCTCTCTCGTCATCTTCTACTATCAGTTTTCCGCCTGATCTCCGGATATACTGCATAAAATCCCGGACAGCCTCCTCCTCGCTATGGCGCTTAGACACTTTAACGACGGCATAATCCACCAAAGGCTGTATTTTCTTCAAATCATTTTCTTTTATCCTCTCAGAGAAATCTCTGCCCCGTACATACGTGACAGGACCTTCAGCCTGCGCACCCGTATATACGGCATGCTTAAATGAACAATCCGCCACACTGCCATTGACATTTATCAGTGTCTTCCCATCTCCTGACACATTGCGCACATATATATGATGGACATTTCCCTTTACACCAGTTTTACCATATCCGTCATTACCCAATAGAAGCGTATATTTTGAACCACCCTCAGGCGGATACATTAAAGAAGCTGCCTTTGTATGAAGGTCCTTTATCCTTACATGGTGAACCTGCGCACTGTCACTGGCGCGTATTGCTACGCCCATGAAATTAGTTACGCAATGACTGATACGTATATCTTCAATATTGGCATCATCGGTATTGTGCAATGTTGACGTAATCTGGTAGGAATTAATATTACCATTGCTTTGAAAAGCTTTTCCCAAATCAAGTGCCGACAAAGCGATGAGGTCATCACCGTTGATACCATTAATATATTCTATCTTAAAATGCTTGCATCCCTCGCGCAAATCAATACCATCGCAATTGAACGTACCCACACAGCGACCATTGACCATACGAAAATCAGGAGTAAAAAAAGTAATGTGACTGATATTACCATGTAGCACACGTTCACACGTGACAGCCCAGCAATGAGCATTCTCAATTCTCACGCCATCCAAAGTAAAACCATCAACATACGCCATTAAAATAAGGAAATTTCTCCAGTCACTCTTTTGCTTTTCTCCCTTCTTACCAGCATCACTGCCATAGCTCGTACGCCCTCGGGAATTATAATAAGGCCCGGGCTTAAGACTCAGATTACGTAACCCGTCACCCGTTGCCCGGGGATTATCCGCTCCACTCAGAGTGACAGCACCTTTGCCAACAATGCATATATTTCTATTCCACTGAGGATGTTCAATACCGATACCCACATTAGCGCTGCGAAACATATTGTCCCTGCAACTGTCAGACAACTTCAACGCACACTGATTTAACACCAATGTTGTATTAGAAGGCAGCAAAATTGCCTTATCAATCATCCATAGAGAGTCACCGCGTTGGTCATTATAGCCGACGACAACCTTTTTCCCTAACCGGGCCGCTTCATCTACAGCCTGCTGAATACGCTCAGTATCCGATCCCTTAAAGCCATTAGGAGAAACACCCTTGGAAATTGACACTGTTTTCCCATTAGCTGTCAGCACCATCACTGAAAACAACAGCATACAGAGAACTCGCCAACAAATAATCTTACAACACATTTTTATAACACTAAAGCAGTTATCTACATTTTAATGAGATGTCCACACAAAGTTCACACTTTTTTGTGAAATATATCTTTTCCGTATACGATTTATTTCACTTTCAAGAGAAGAAACAACAAACGAAACTTTACATAAAATTTGTCAAGCTAAAAATATTTGCCAAAAATTTTGTTAAGTTGTATACAATTCCATATCTTTGCATCCGATACAACATATCAGCCAATATACATTACTCATTATGATAGACAGTCATTTAATTACAGCTATCAAAGTTGCAATGCAACGGAAAGGTATTTCCCAGCGCGAACTGGCAACACTGATAGGGAAAAACGAAACCGTCATTTCCCGTTGGGTTGCAGGGAAAGTAGGTATCTCTGCATCCAGCATCCAATTGCTTGAGAAGGCTTTGGGGGTAAAATTAGCTCAGGAACAAACGCCCGCAAAGACAGCCCTTATAACAGGCGTAACAGGACAAGATGGCAGTTACCTCAGCGAATTCCTTTTGGAAAAAGGCTATAGTGTCCACGGAATCATTCGGCGCAGCAGTGTTGATTTCCGCGAGCGCATTGCCCATCTGGAAGGACGCAAGAATTTCCATCTTCACTATGCCGACATGAGCGACAGCATGTCACTCATCAAGATTGTTGCTCAAATCCGCCCTGACGAAATCTACAATCTCGCAGCACAATCGCATGTTCAAGTCAGCTTTGACTCACCTGAATTCACCGCTGATGTAGATGCCATTGGTGTGCTCCGCATTCTGGAGGCAGTACGCTCCTGCGGTTTGGCCCATACCTGCCGCATTTACCAAGCTTCCACCTCAGAACTCTATGGCAAAGTTGAAGAAGTTCCTCAAAACGAGAACACCCCTTTCCACCCCTATTCCCCTTATGCCGTTGCCAAGCTATACGGGTTTTGGATTGTCAAGGAATATCGGGAGGCATATAATATGTTTTGCTGTTCCGGAATTTTATTCAATCATGAGTCAGAACGCCGCGGAGAAACATTCGTTACGCGTAAAATCACGCTTGCCGCCGCACGTATCGCCTTAGGACTACAAGACAAGCTCTATTTAGGCAATCTGTCAAGCCTGCGCGATTGGGGATACGCCAAGGACTATGTGGAATGCATGTGGCTCATCCTCCAGAACAAAAAACCTGAAGACTTTGTCATTGCAACAGGTGTACAACACTCTGTGCGTGAATTTGCTTATCATGCATTCAAGCATATCGGCATCGACTTGGAATTCCAGGGAGAAGGCATCAACGAAATTGGAGTTTGCGTCAAGGACAACAGACAGAACAAGCACAACATATCACTCACCGGCAAGACCTTGATTGCCGTATCACCCGACTTCTACCGCCCTACCGATGTCGTCAATCTCTGGGGAGATCCCACAAAGGCAAAGGCAAAACTTGGTTGGAATCCCTCTAAAACATCCTTTGAAGAACTCATCAGAATCATGGTAGACCATGACATGGCCAAAATTGCTGCTGAAGGTGCCGCTGCCAAGGTACGCACCAATCTTGCAGAATATTTGGAAAAAGGTATTGTTAAATAACACTCCCCCATTTGCGCACCAACAAGAAAGAGAAATGGGGAGGAACTCAATATTTCTAACATGAACGGAAGTCCTACTGCACCATCTGCAGACGAAACACAGTCGGTTACCAAGCCGAAAGTATTTGTATCAGGCTGCTACGACTTGCTGCATAGCGGTCATGTGGAATTTTTCAGACAAGCAGCTCAGTACGGAGACTTGTATGTCGGTATTGGCTCCGACCTGACTATTCAACACTACAAGAACCACAAGCCCGTATACTCCCAGCAGGAGCGCCTTTTCATGGTTAAAGCCATACGCTATGTCAAAGAGGCTTACATCAATGCCGGAGATGGTTTTATGGATTTTATTCCCACGCTGGATATTGTCAAGCCCGACATTTTTGTCGTCAACAGCGATGGAGGCAGCGACACGAAACGCAGACTATGCGAAGAGCGGGGAATCAAATATATTGTATTGGAACGGGAGCCTCACGAAGGCTTGACTGCACGCAGTTCTACAGGCCTGAAGAAAACACCATGCCAGATACCAACCCGGCTAGATATTGCAGGCACCTGGATTGACCAGCCCTATGTAAGCTGCCATGCTCCCGGATGGGCTATAACTGTCAGTCTTGAACCCAATTTTGAAATACGAGAGCGTTGCGGGTTAAGCACCAGTACCCGCAATCTCATAAAGACTATCTGGCCCTACCAGTTGCCCAACATGGACCCTGAGACACTTGCGCGGTTGGTTTTCTGCTTCGAGAACAATCCTGAGCGCCAGGATGGCATCATCAGCGGGGCACAAGATGCCATAGGCATCTGCATTCCGGGCTTGTGCCGCCATTACTACAACAACCACTTCTGGCCTGAAAAATTAGAAACCTGCGAAAACGAAGACATACTGAATTGGCTGGAATCCCACCTCTGCATGATACCCATGCCACCCCGTCAGCCCGGATGTTCCGTCGTAGACGGCAAAGACATCAACACTTCCAAGGTCAGGGCACTTGCACAGGCGGCAGACGAATGCTGGAAAGCCATCATGACACAAGATTTTTTTAGCTTTCACAACGCATACCTTGCTTCTTTTAACGCGCAGACAGCCATGTTTCCCGCCATGATTCAGGGCAAGGTACAGGAATATATTGACCTTTATGCCGCCATGCCAGATGTCAAGGCATGGAAAATGCCCGGCGCCGGAGGAGGAGGATACCTGGCTCTTGCTGTTGACGACAGCAACCTTTTCAAGCAGAAGCACCCTGAAGCCATCATATTGAAAATTCGCCGCAGCGGACTCTGACGGGAATCCTACATGTCACCAGATAAACATAGAAAAGATGAAAGTCATAGAACAAAAATATAGATTACCCTTCATACTCATTACCACGATGTTCTTATTGTGGGGGTTAGCCAACAACATGACCGACACGCTGCTGGCAGCCTTCAAGCGCATCATGGACATGAGTGATACACAGACCAGTTTCATACAGATGGCTTACTATGGGGCCTACTTCTTCATTGCCTTACCCGCTGCCCTCTATATCCGCAAGCACAGCTACAAGAGCGGCATCATCCTCGGGCTACTGCTCTATGCCTGCGGAGCCATCCTGTTCCTACCGGCTGCAAAGGCAGCAAGCTATGCTTTTTACCTCATCGCCATATACATCATGGCTGCCGGATGCTCTGTACTGGAAACGACATCCAATCCTTACATCATGTCCATGGGGTCACCCGAGACAGCCACACGCCGCTTGAACATAGCCCAGTCATTCAACCCCATAGGCTCTATTACAGGTATCTTGATGAGCAAATATTTCATCCTGCAGGATATATCTCTATATTCCGTTTCGGGCACCTACATGTCATTAGGACTTGTCCTATTGGCAATACTCATCATCATGCTTTTCTCACACATGCCCGAAGGCCAGGACACAGACAGGCATGGACAGCTCAGCCTCACTTTCAGAAGACTGTTCAGAAACAAGAAATACCTTTATGGCATCATTGCACAATTCTTCTATGTCGGAGCGCAGACCTGTGTATGGAGCTTCACCATCCGCATTGTCATGAAAGAGCTCAACTGGCGGGAATCAGAAGCCGCCACCATATACCTGATATCCATCATTGCATTCTGTGTTTCACGCTTTGCCTTCACTGCGCTGATGAAGTTTTTCTCTCCATCCAGTCTGCTGCTGGCAGCCTCCATAATGAGCATTGTCAGCTCGGTCGCAGTAGTTGCCGCAACGGGAACAGGCTGGCTACTGGTAATCTTCCTCATTGCAGTCAGCATATTCATGAGCCTCATGTTCCCTACTATCTACGGACTGGCTCTGGCCGATATTGAGAATCCTGAAAAGGGCGGTTGCGCAGGCGACACCAAGATTGGCGCCAGCGGCCTGATTATGGCCATCCTCGGCGGAGCCGTACTTACCCCCCTGCAGGGCATAATCAGTGATACCTGGGGAATCAACATATCATATATGGTCCCTGCCATATGCTTTGCCGTTATCCTAAGCTACTCGCTATATGTAATACGAACTGAGAAAAGAATATAAGAATACTCCCTATACCATAAAATATTATGAAACGATATTGCCAATTCCTGGAATTAGTCAATGACGAGGAACTCATCAGAAAATATATTGATATTCACGCCAACGTGTGGCCTGAAGTCATGGCCGGACAACGTGAAGTAGGTATTCTGGACATGCAGATATACCGCATAGACAATAAAGTATTTATGATCTGCGACACGACTGACGATTTTGATTGGACACGCGACATGGCCCGTCTCGCCACCCTTCCACGTCAGGCTGAGTGGGAGGCCTATGTAGCATCTTTCCAAGGTTGCCCTCCCGAAGCACGCAGCGAAGAGAAATGGCAACTCATGGAAAAAATCTACCAGCTGAAATAAACTTTTTTATAGATACCCTTAAACTATATATATCAATACATCATGGAACAGAATTCAAAAATATATGTTGCCGGTCACCGGGGCATGGTGGGAAGCGCCATTGTACGCGAACTGCAGCGTCAAGGCTACAACAATATCATCACCCGCACCCACAAGGAACTCGACCTCTGCCGTCAGGAACAGGTGGAAGCTTTCTTTGAGACAGAAAAGCCTGAATATGTATTTCTTGCTGCCGCCAAAGTTGGAGGCATTATTGCCAATCAAAATGCATTGGCCGACTTCATGTACGAAAACATGATACTGGAAATGAATGTCATACACAGCGCATGGCGAAACGGCTGCAAGAAACTGGAATTCTTGGGCAGCAGCTGCATCTACCCGCGAATGGCGCCACAACCCATGAAGGAAAGCTGCCTGCTGACCAGCGAGCTGGAAAAAACCAACGAGGCTTATGCCCTGGCCAAAATCAGCGGCCTGAAATATTGCGAATATCTTAACAAACAATACGGAACTGACTATATCAGCGTCATGCCGACAAACCTCTATGGACCAAACGACAATTATCACCCCGAGCACAGCCACGTACTGCCTGCACTGATCCGTCGTTTCCATGAGGCCAAGACAAACGGGCTGAAAGAAGTTACCTGCTGGGGTGACGGAACTCCGTTGCGAGAGTTTCTCTATGTTGACGATTTGGCCAACCTCTGCGTATTTCTCATGAACAACTACAGCGGTGATGAAACAGTCAATGCCGGAACTGGCAAAGAACTCAGCATCAAGGAACTGACAGAACTCGTGGCTAAGATTGTCGGATACCAGGGAGAAATAAAATGGGATACAACCCGTCCAAACGGCACACCACGCAAACTGTTGGATGTCAGCAAGGCCGAACAACTCGGGTGGAAATACAAGACCGAATTAGAAGATGGCATCAGACTGTCATACGAAGACTTTCTCAATAACCCCATACGGGCAGAACGGTAAGAATAGCTTCTAACCATTTTTAGGTATCAAAACAGACATATTTAACACTCCGAACTGAAAAAAATTCTCTTTTTATTTGGTATAAACAACATAGTATTATTACCTTTGTACCAACAAATAGGTATTAACAATTTTAAAACTGAATAAAAATGGCTTACGTAATTAGTGACGATTGTGTTGCATGTGGCACATGCATCGGTGAATGCCCTTCAGGTGCTATCAGTGAAGGCGACAAGTACTCTATTGATCCTGAAATCTGTGTTGATTGCGGTACTTGTGCAGATGTTTGCCCTTCTGGTGCTATCAATCCAGCATAATCGCCCAAAAAAGAAATTTTACAGATAAGATAAGAGGTGTTCAGTTTATGAACACCTCTTTATTTTTGCCATTCAGCCACGCAACAACCTTAGACTCAACATTACAATCTGCAAATTGTTAAACAACTGCTCCCCGTTACGGCAAACAGATTCCACCTATGGTTGCGATTGGAGAACCACCATGCCGACCCTCCCTGCCTGTCCTGTACGAGGCTACAAGCATTAACAATCATTAACATATTTCGGAGACATCTGATTCATACCATTTACCCCCACCACAGCAGTCTGCGAAGGGGGCAAATCTGGCAGGCCTACAAAATTTAACCAGCAGGCCTGCGCGTTGAATCCGGCAGGCCTGCCAGCAAAAACTCTCAGGCCAGAGAAATTTTCCGGCCACACAATCGGTGTGTAAAAAGATTAAATATTGTTAATTTTTAACAAGGGACTATTGCCGCAAAGGTATCCGAAATACAGCAAACAACCCACTGCAAAAAAGAAACAGCGATATCTGGATATATGTAAAAAATACTATAAGAAATATATCCGAGGGGGACAGGGATATAGAACTACTTGGCTATTTTGACATCAAAAATAACCTTTGAGCGCTTCGGATCATTGGTAATCATCAATATACGCAAACGACCACGTGACACGCCCATCAAGTCACGGTGCACCGTAACCTTGAGCGAAGACACTTCCTTCGGTGCCACCTTAGCCTTTGACAAGCTGACACTTATCGCAGGATTGAATACCTGGAGATTGCTTATTTCCAAACTGCTTTTACCTGAGTTTGTAATCAGCATCTTGCCCTTCACTCTCTTCTTGTTTCCAAAAGGCGGCATTTCAATCGTTGTTGACGGCAGTTCCAGTTGTGGAGCCAGTTCACGCTGAACAACCGATGTAGAATCGTATGAGGGTACAAGAACCGCTGACACCGAAACCTCATTATCCTTACCTACATTGTCACCGGGGAAGCGCCCGACATACACTGATGTCTGCGTAAGCCCCATCGACGGCAACTGACGGCTGTCAAGAGTCAAAATCATTTTTCCTATACGCCCGGGAAGAACCCGGGTGGGAATAGCCTCCATCGTCAGGAACTTGGGGAGATGCAGCAGTTCGGGCTGATAGATATCACTACCGGCATTATAGACTGATATGACTTGCTGGGGGTATTGTCCCTGATTGACTTCGTCAAATTCTATATTGTCCGTACTGAGATAAACCTTACCTACATGATAGGGAAATTCATCAGTATTTCTTTCACGCAATTCCTGCATCAGGACATATCCTTTCAGGTGCATTATGTCCTGCATCTCATCTGAGCCATCCGCATAGAGGGACAAGGTCTGGTCAAAGTGACCGACAAGCGGCATTGTCAACGACACCTTGATTTCAACATAGGCACCAGGCAATATCGGAGTATTGGGCCACTCTACAGACAAGGCGCTGTTTGAAGTACGCACCTCTCTGATGGATACAGATTTAGCCCCTTTATTCATGACTGTCAGAGTAGCATGCGTTTCGGTATACCATATCAGTTTCCCGAAATCATGCTCCTTCTGGACAAAAGTCAGCTGAGCACAAAGAGGGCAACCTGCAAATAACATCACGAAAGGCAAAATGACATAAAACAAGAATTTCATACGCACAGTATTTATACAAAATTACTCATTTTTCGGCTCCTATTCTGTTTTTTTACCTACATTTGTACAAATAATCATGACAATATGAAATTTATATCTTGGAATGTTAACGGACTTCGTGCGTGCGAAGGAAAAGGATTCAGCGACATCTTCAATTCACTCGATGCCGACTTCTTCTGTCTGCAGGAAACAAAGATGCAAGCAGGCCAGCTTGACCTGGCATTTACAGGCTACCAATCCTATTGGAACTACGCTGACAAGAAGGGCTATTCAGGCACCGCCATATACACCAGGCACCAGCCCCTGAGTACCCGATTGGGACTGGGCATTGACGAGCATGACCATGAAGGCAGAGTCATCACACTGGAGTATGATGCCTTCTACCTCATCACGGTTTATGTTCCCAACTCACAGGATGGCTTGAAAAGACTGGACTACCGAATGAGATGGGAAGATGATTTCAGAAAATATGTTATGGCATTGGACACACAGAAACCCGTCATCATATGCGGAGATTTGAACGTGGCCCATCAGGAAATAGATATTAAGAATCCCAAAAGCAACCGTCACAATGCCGGTTTTACAGACGAGGAACGCGAAAAAATGACCATTCTGCTTAACAGCGGTCTGACGGATACCTTCAGGTATTTTTACCCTGACCAAAAAGACATTTATTCCTGGTGGTCATATCGATTCCAGGCCCGAGCGAAAAATGCAGGGTGGCGCATTGACTATTTTCTGGCGTCCAATCGTCTGCAGAAAGAAATGAAAGATGCCAAGATACACACAGACATCTATGGCAGTGACCACTGTCCCGTAGAGTTGGATATCTTCTGAGAAAGAAACATTACGATACAGCCATCTGCCACGATTTGGGCTGGCCATCAGCATCAGGAAGATTGTTTAGAGGATTATCACCTTGACATAGTCTTTCAGGTGATACAGGCCGTTGCCCATGCCATTCTGGGAATCACTTATCAGAATCACCGTCTGGCGGCCATCAGTTAAGGTCGGCCCCAGGCACATACCTTCAAAATTGCCAAAATTCAACTTGGATACAGAAATATTTGTAGTGAAACTACATATCTCTGTCTTTGGCAGGAATTGCTCCAACGGCAGAGACGCCAATGGCTTATTACCATTATCCAAAGATGGCAAATCATCTAAATCGACCCAAAAAATACGGATAACCGTCTTTGCACCGATGTAATTTGCCGGAACCGACAATTCACGCTCCATAACCAGAAACTGATTGCTGCCCAAAGCCAAGATGGCAGGTACACCATGCACATAATATTTGGCATCATGCTTAAGCAAAGATTGCTCCATCAGATAAGGCCACTGGGCAACAGCCGTCATCGTACTGTCAAACGACAAAATACGCAGAGGTTCCCTCCCCTCAGCCGTTTTTCCATCAAATGGCAAGGCGCCCTCTGTCGTAGTATAGAACCGGTTGGAATCAGGAGCATATGTCAAAGCCTCAAAGCCTCGTCCGCTGTCAATGCTGTCTTTGGAGAACATTGCAGGTATCTCCAATCCTCTCCCCGTCTTCTTCCCATCCAGCAAATACTCCGAGATTGTCTGGTTTGCCTCACTGACAATCCAAACCGACTCACACTGAGGTAAATAAACGATATCTTCACAATCTTCAGCCGAGGGTTCGGCCATACCCTTGAACGGACTGCGCTTGGCAAACAACACCTTTCCGCTTACAGAGTCAATATCAATATGCAACACATAGTAACCACCTGAAGGACTCTTATCATCAACAACAGCATAATCATCTTTTCCCAAAGGAACAATACCGCTGTAATTGGCAGATGGAATTTTCCAATCAGACAAATCAGCAGAAGACAGCATCTTGACATTTTCTTTCGTCTTCTTCATCACATCCTTCAATGTCTGGGAAACTTTCTTTTTGGCATTCTTTACCTGCGCATTGATATCATCTTTTACTTCGTCCGGAACATACTTGTCATATGTCTTTTTGGCTGAGGAGACCTTTTTTGCTGCCGCCAAAGCACCCATAAAGGGCAAACCCACAGCAGAACCGATAATAGCCGCGGCAGGCAACGCCACCTTCGCAACATTAGCAAGTTTGGCATTGTCGCCTGGCAAGACAGATGAAATGACAGAGTCCTGTCCCACTGTCTGCGGGGCAAGTATTTCCCGTCCGGCTTCAAGATATATATCCAACTTTGACTTTTTCTTCACGCTATCCTGCAAGGTAGAATCTTGAACCGCAACCTTGACGGTATCACTCTTGACAGAATCCTGCTGGGCATATATGTCAGCAAAACAAAAAAAGGCAAGCAACAGAAAAACTAAACATTTCATAATTGATTATTTAACAGAAATACTTTGGGCAACAGCCCTTGCTGAGAACTCAGGAGAATAGGCACACTGTATTACAGGTGCTGACGTATGGTAAGTACCAGCCCTGTCCACATTAAAGGTTTCATACAATACATGTTTTCCCTTAGGCAGTTGCTGAAAGAAATATTGCATTGACACATCATCAGCCTCGCGGTAACATCCGTCGCGCCAGGAATAGCCAGACAAAGCATTGACAGGCTCCAGACATGCCGCCTTGCCCGCCTTCAATGAAACAAAATCGTAGTCACGCTGGGCAGATATGTCATAGCGCACCCGCAAGACATCTCCCTTCCGCAAGGACGTAGCCTCCGTAACGACCTGCCAAGAAACCCCTCGCTGTACCTCACATGTACACTGCAAGGACAAACCTGACTGCATATCCTGAACCTCCGACACAGGCACTGTATATTGAGCATATACAGATGCAAACGACATCTGCTCATCACCTTTGGAAAACACAATGGCTGATGGAATCTGGCCTGAAAGCGGTACTGACTTGTAAACATAGCCCAGAGTTTCAGCTTCTTTTACATCAGAAGCCTGTACAACCGGCTTGCGGCTCCCGTCGGGAGATATGACGGATATCTGCGGCATCTGCATCCGGATATTCAGCCCGTTTCTGTCCATTGAAAACAAATAATAGATAGCATCTACGGCAGAAACCGGGTTGTTCCAAGCCTGAGTACGTTTGGAATGCAACAGCCATTGTTGCATTTCCTTCAACTGCGTAGCATTAACATTCATAGACTCTAATGCCTCCATCGTTGCGACATGGGTTGGAATACGATAAGACTCATAAAACGACGGCGCCCGACGTGTATCAAAATAGCGCCCGGCTTCTGGTGTATACACAGTGTGTTCCATCAGACTCTGCAGCGTTGTCATTGCAGCACTTTTTCTGGAATAGGATCCCAACACTCTTGCAGCCATAGCTTTTTCATACATATCATACCGTGGAGCACTGTTTTCCAATCTGTCTAACAGGAACGTAACATTGGAATGACTACGATGATTCATCAGGGCACATATGTATATATAACGCAACAAGGTGTGAGGGACAGTTACCCTTGTCTTGTTCTTCTTCTCGGATGTTTTAAGTTCGTCAATCCACCGTTTCACCTCTGCATCCATATAGTTCATTGAATGCAGTAACGCCTGCCAACCTTTCTCAGGCATCCATTGAGATGCTGATGCATTCAAGCGCACAAGGATTTCTGCCACATTTATTGTCACCCATAAGTTGTCAGGCATTCCTTTGTACCAACTCCATCCACCACCAGGAGACTGCAAATCCAGCAAGCGGTCCAAACAGCCCTGTCGCTTATAAGACAATGTAAGCGTATCAAACAGTTGTGCCAGATTCTCCAAGCGGGAACGCTCTGCATCAGCAGCTGCAACCCACGGTGTTTCATTCAAGACTATTTGTTTCAATTCTTGATTCCGTTCCAATTGCAGGTAGATAGAATCCACGCTGCCAGCAGCACGCCTTCTATCTGCCAAAGACAGTATTTCGGGATGACGCTGTGCTTCCATGGCTGCCATAGTAGTGACATAAAACATATTTGCCAGAGAAGTAGCACTATAAGACATTGAATTGGCAACAGATGGCAGAGCCTCAATTGCAGTCCATATAGGATTAGCCGTATATTCAACTATCAATTTACGATATGAGGATGACGTCCTACGAAAAGCCGATGTATCAGGAATATTGACAACTCTTTCACCATTCTGTCCCAATGTCAACGGATAGGTTTCTGTCACCTCTTGTAAATCCTCCAAAACGGGTAAATAATACTGTTCGCCATCACTGAAAGACTTTCCCTTTGCCACAAAACGGCAAATCAGCAAAGGATACTGGGTCGTAGGAGCAATGTCAAAAACAACATTTTCCTCTCCCTGCACAGAAACTTCAAAGTTTCTGTCCTCATGATTCACTACCTTCATCGTAGAAGGATCTAAAATATCAAAGGAAACTATACCTCTCTGAATCTGGTCAGACGCATTCCGTATTGATGCAACTATAGTTGCTTTATCCCCAACCCTGAGGAAACGAGGCATATTAGCTTGAACCATAAATTCTTTGGACGCGACTATCATCGTATCCAATCTGCCATAATTCATTTCCTCGTCATGAGCCAAGGCGCGGAAGTTCCACTGGGTCAGAGATTGGGGCAATTGGAAAGCAAGTTGTGCTTCGCCTTTATCATCTGTAGTCAGACCTGAACAGAAAAACGCCGTCTCGCCGAAATCTGTTCTAAGATTGCCAGCTTCCTCCTGCTCCTCCTGCATGGATCCATCTGTCGTGACATTCTTATATACCTTTGCTTCTGCAGATTGAACTGCCACATCTGCCATTGCAGACATCATAGGCTTTGCTGCCATCCGTTTCAGCATGCGGACAGAAGAAACACCTGTGGCATTACTCGCCAACATGACTGATTCCATTCTTGCAACAGGTGAAAGAATACCCATATCAAAAGAACTAAACTGCCAATATTGGCTCCTTATCTTTTCTTTAACAGTTTCAATGGCATTCAAGCCTAGAGAGCCTCCAAAACGATAGGACCAATTATAGATGTTGATATTTCTATTGAAATACAATCCAAAACTCCAGTCATTCTTACACAGTTTATCCAATGCAGCATCATATAATGTAGCCAGTAAAGATGCTGCTACAGGCTTATTTCCTTTAAGGACTTGCAATATCCATGTCTCTTGCTGTCCAGGGTGCAATCTGTCACGGAATGACTTCCATTGGAGTTTCAACTGCTTATCCGGATCCGGTTTCCTGATGGTCACCCTTTCCGAATAAACACGATTATCCTTTACATATGTAAATACGAGCCTGAGACCATTGCCATAGTCTTCCTTATAGTTATATTTTAACAGGATTGCATTATCATTCATCCGAATCAACCTGCTCTCAACTAATTTGTTTTCGGCAAAGCAGTCATAATGTAGGTATACATCTTTCAAAGATGTTCCTACAAAAACAGAAACAGGTTCAGAGAATGTATCGCCAGTAGCATATACCAACAATGGCTCCTTATCGACTTTCTGATCTTTTAAGGAAAACAGGAAAAAATGATGTTTCAATACGACCAGCGAATCATTTCTGTCAGACGGAACTGCCACCATCCGGTATGTACCGGAAGGAAGATTCCTGAAGACAGCAGGCGGCAACGGAGTATTCATATTCCACTCTGCAGTTTGGACTAAATGCCCTTCTCTATAAAAATTGACATGGGCCTTGCCTTGAATAGATTCCCCCTGCATATTCCGCTCTGCAATGACAAATGTAGGAATTCTCTCTTTACAGACCCTTTCCGGAAGCGTTGTATACATCGTTGCCGGACGATTTCCGACATGAATGGAATAAGACGCATTTTCCGTTTCACCGTTTTCTGCTGTCACTCTCACTTCGGTAGAAAACTGATAGAACCGGGGGTTAGAATCAACATCTATCCCCAATATCACAGGTATTCTGAATTCTCCTTTCTCATCTGTATATACTGTATCCTGCGCCATCAATTCTTTTCCCATTCCACGGAAATTATACCAAAACGCCTCTGAACGTTTCACTATATATGATACGGGGGTGTTAACCAAGGGGAATCCTGCATACGTTTTCACTGTACCGTTAAGCGTAACCGTATCACCTGCAGCATAAGATGTCTTGATATCGTCTATTTTCACAGAAAATGTAGGACGCTTATATTCCTCAACCTTAAAATGTACACTCCCCCAGATACCTGCTTCCAGCAGGAAAGTACCGTTCAGACAATGCTCGGGCAAAACAAAAGAAGCTTTCAGCGCACCAAATTCATCTGTAAGCAACGTTTCCGTTGCGATTTCCTTATGATTGGCATCCAGCAGCTTTAATCTGACGTTTTGCCCTGCCATTACATGCAGATCGTCATTTTGCTTCGCATACATGAAACCTCCTACGTACACAGTCTGCCCAGGACGATAAATCGCCCTGTCCGTATACAACGACAACATTGTATGAGAATCATCATAATTTGATGAAGGATAATACATTTTATTAATATACACACCCGGGCAATACTTATCCCCGCGAACAACTGGGAACACTGTCTTCTGCCCCAAATCTGCATAGTCTATCAACAGTTCGCCATTGGCGTCGGTCTTCAAAGTCTTGTACAAAGTTCTTTCCTTATCCGTTGAGCGCATCACCACCTCTGCCTCTGATATCGGTTTACCGCTCCCTGCATCACTCACTACGACACGCACTTTTTTATCGGGTAATGGTATGTCCATAATATGGACATTTGTAACATATAAGAGTTCACGGTCCTTGCTTTGGCCCAAACCTTCCAGACTTACAATATAAATTCCCGGCTCCGAAAGGCTATAATCCACTTCCGCTTCAGTCCATTGCGCTGTTGCGCCCTGTGGCAATGATATAGACATAGTCTTGGCTACTTCACCCAAGTGTATTTTATCATTAGATGGTTCAAAATTCAACACATCAGGGCTTTGAGCAGTATAGTTCGTCTTATAGAAGACCAATCTGCAAACCGCCACATTTCTTCCTTTAACAGATATTTTCCCTTTTGCCAAAGGCCGCATCTGGGAATTGGACAATTCTACCCTCAACTCAGGACGCCTCAGATGGTTAATTCTACTTTGTATCTGACCTATCAACTTACATTTCGGATATTGTTCAGCAGCCTTCACAAGAGTTTGATATGCTGCTGTATCCGGTTGGTACTGGGCTAATCGAAGATAAGCCTCTCCGCACACATCCGTTTCTGAAAAGCGGTCAATTAACTGTTGATAGAACTTTTCCTTTTGGTTTTCAGGCACAAAAAGATCTGCCGAATCACATCGAACAAAAAACTCTGCCTCGTGCATTCGGGCACGATGGTACCGACATATCGTCTCATGAAATATTCTCTGGGCAATACTATCAGTGGCATTTTCTTCGTCATTCGCATTTTTCAAAGCCCGCCCAGAATATAGAGCCACAATGCTCAAGAGATCATTATTATAATAGCGGCTATCCTCTCCTACTATTATCAACGGGACATAGTCTGGAGCCTTTGCCTGAAACAGTTCTTCTGGTTGGCTCACCGACTGCATGTAATGAGAAATACTTTTTTGCTTTATCTGACGACCTTCCTCATCAGGCAAAGTACCATACAATGCGCCTAAAGCCACATGGAACAAGGCCTGCATCGCAGGAGACTTCTCTGCCGACAGTTCTTTCTCAATCACCGGGATATAGGCCAGCGCACTATCTTGTGAAATATCCTGATGCAACTGGTATTTTACCAATATTGCTTTCATCAAGTGCCCGCCATTTTTTTGCCGGCGGGCCAAAGAGATAATCCTGTCTACTTCTTTCATTGTGGTCTGGGGAAGATCTTTTGAAGAACTTTCCTCAACATTTTTCCACAATTGGTCATATTTATCAGCATAAATTGGCAACACCGTCAACAGTATCGTCACAAACGCAACCAGATATTTCAATCTGCCTGTACTATACCATTTCATACCATTGATTTTTATTGGTTATCTTGAAAGTGCTTTATTTCAAGTGATGAACCATTGAACTCTGCATAGGTAAACTTTGTAACCCAGTCTCCAAGTATGATGAACCGTGTCCTGTCATTCATCATTATATCTACATCAACATGGCGGTGCCCGTATATAAAATAGTCTATTTCGGGATTTTGCTCCAGACAAGATACTGAAAAGCGATAAATACCATCGGTTTCAGGCCCGGCAAAGAAGCCTTCAACCTTTTCATGCTTCAACCTGCTACGGCGTGCCCACTCCAGTCCAAAAAATATTCCCCATCGCGGATGCACGGCAGCAAACAATTTCTGACATATTTTATTATGAAATATACTTCTCAAGACGAGATAATGTTTCTCTTTATCATCCAGTCCGTCACCATGGGCCATATAAAAGTTTTTCCCATCCAGTCTGACCTGTAATTGCTCCCGATGGAGAATCACGCCACATTCTTTCTCCAGATAATCTCCACACCACAAATCATGGTTTCCTGTGAAGAAATGCACTTCTATCCCCTTGTCGGTCAGCTCACTGATTTTACCCAGCAGACGGGTATAACCTTTCGGCACCACATACTTATATTCGTGCCAGAAATCAAACATATCCCCCAGCATATACACTGCCGCGGCATCTTCTTTGATCTTGTCTAAAAAATGCACCACACGCATTTCCATGGCCCTGGCATTACCAATAGCCCAAGAACCCAAATGAGCATCACTGAGGAAATATATCTTTTTCATCGTCACAACATACCTAAATCCGCCCTGGCCTGTTCACTCATCATAGATTCGTCCCAGGCAGGTTCAAAAACGATATTCACATTGGCATCTGTCACTGCCTGTATGCCCATCAGTTTCTGCCTGACATCCTCTACAATATAGTCTGCCATCGGGCATCCCGGAGCCGTCAGCGTCATGTCAACATCCAAGACTCCCGTTTTCTCATTGAAATCGATCTTGTATATCAAGCCCAAGTCATATATATTCACAGGAATCTCGGGGTCATATACTGTACGCAGCACCTCTACGATCTTGTCCTCTACAGTTGCCGTATATTCCTGATTTACGTCTTTTTGCTCGTTCATGGATATATATTATAATTTATCATTTTCTCTATAGCTGTAATAGCCTTTGCCTGTCACTATCAAGTGATCAACAAATCTTATACCAACGGCATCACACGCCTGCTTTACTTTCATTGTCAGCCCGTCGTCTTCCCTGCTTGGTCTCAATGTGCCCGATGGGTGATTGTGGGCAAGTGCCATGGCCACCGCGTTTTTAGACAACGCATATCGCAAGGCAACCCTGGGATCCACTATCGTGGCGGTATATCCTCCTGAAGCTATCTGCTTGTCGCCCAGATAATGCAGTCGTTGGTCCATAGCCACCACATAACATACCTCAGTAGTCAGGTCGCGCATTTTCTTGAACAATATATCATATATCGCACGGGCATTGTCGCAGGTCTTGACCAGGCTGTCATCGGATGTGCGGCGTGTAGCCAATTCTGTCGCTGCCAAAATGGTAATAGCCTTAGCCGGCCCGATGCCCTTATATTGAATCAAGTCTTCGTATCCCAGTCTGCAAAACAGGTCAAGGTTGTTATCCTGTTCATCCAATATTCTCTGCATCAGTGATACAGCATCTTCTTCCGGGCTTCCGCTACCTATCAGTATGGCCAAGAGTTCGGCATCGGTAAGTGCCGTCGTTCCCAGTCTCATGGCCTTTTCACGCGGGCGTGTTTCTGCGCTCCAATCCTGTATAGATTTGTGTCTTTTTATTTTACCGGCATTATCTGCCATAATGTTTTCTATTTATAGAAGTTTTTCTTGAAAGCACCAAACTCTCCCTTTCCCAGCACACAGCGTTGCCACCAAGCCCACAGGAATCCCAGGCCATAACCGCCAAGCTGGACAAACGCCGCAGGAACGGCCAGTAATCCCACCTTGAGACTTTTTTCCTGATACGTTGCTCCGGAACATATCAGGAGTGCATACAACAGTAAGGGAACCAGGGCATATTTCCATACTATTCCTGCCATCAGAAGCACCACGACTCCCAATGTGAACACAGCTGGCAGGACATGGACAATCTTCAGTGTGCCGGGATGCCGTTTGGTAAGGTTTATCCTGGCTATGCCTGAATTGACAACCTGACGGAAGAATTTGCGGAAATCGGTGCGCCGCTTATGCCACACCCATGCCTCGGGAAACAAGCGACAGGTATAGCCATTCTCAAAAACCCTGTAGCTCAGATCTATATCTTCCCCGAAACGCATATCGGAAAACCCTCCGAGAGCCTTGTATACAGATGTCTTCATACCCATATTGAAACTGCGCGGATAGAATTTGTCCAATTTCTTCTTACCGCCCCGTATACCTCCGGTTGTAAAGAAACTTGTCATCGTGTAGTTGATAGCCTTCTGCAACGGGGTAAATGCCGCATTAGCCTTGTCCGGACCGCCGAAAGCATCACAGGAATCTGCTGCCAACTCCTTCTCCACTTCAGCAATATAGTTTTCGGGAATGACACAGTCGGAATCCAGAATCAGCACATATTCGCCCTTACAGGCTTCTACACCCATATTGCGCGCTGCCGCAGGACCTCCGTTTTCCTTCCATAAGTAATGGATATCCATTACATCGGCATATTTGCTGACAACATCCTTGCAGGGTACTTTAGAACCATCCTCGACGATGATCACTTCAAAGTCCTTGCTTGTCTGCCTCTTCAGCCCGTCAAGCAATTCGTCAACCTCGTCAGGACGATTATATACCGGGATTATTATTGAGTACTTCATAACTCTGCAAATATAAAAAGAAAAAAGGGAATACTGTATGCTATTCCCTTTATTTTTGAATGACGGCCTTCGGCAAGAGGACGCTCCACCATATATTCTCAAACATAAAAATCCGTAAGCGGTGAGCACATCGCCCCTGCACCGAGAGGTTGCCTTCCTTTTTTCTTACACCGACAACGTCAATCAGGCTTTTACGCGGTTCACATAGGAGCCGTCGCGCGTATCAACCTCAATGAGTTCGCCCTCGTTGATAAACAGGGGCACTTTGACTTCCACGCCTGTTTCCACCTTAGCCGGCTTCAATGTATTGGTTGCAGTATCGCCTTTCAGCCCTGGCTCTGTATAAACCACCTTAAGGATAGTCTTGACTGGCATTTCTGCAAAAAGGATAGTATCGGTAGAGGCATCCTTTACCACTTCCAGCACATCACCTTCTTTCATAAAGTCCACACCTGTAATCATGTCCTTGCTGATAGCTACATCATCCCATGTCTCTTGGTTGAGCAGGTGCATCATGTCACCTTCTGCATAGGAGAACTGGAAAGAGCGGCGTTCAACACGCACATCTTCCAATACTTCACCGATATTGAAACGACGGTCCAGCACACGGCCGTCAACAACCGACTTCAACTTTGTACGCATGAAAGTGTTGCCCTTACCCGGCTTTACATGGAGAAAATCAATACAGAAAAACAGCTTACCGTCCAGACGGATGCATGTTCCGATTTTAATGTCTTGTGATTTTATCATATCAACTAATTTATCTGTTTTTAAATTTTGACTGCAAAAATACACAAAATCTTCTATTTACGCACAATTACGCGCAAAAAAAACATCCGATACCTGCGACAGCCCTGCAGTCTTTCCCTTTCCGCTGTAACCTTCCTGCCGCTACGGATACCGACTATGCCCTTCCCTGGATGGTCTGACACACCTGCATATTAAAACGTATTTGGGCGCAATATAAATATATTTTCAAATGAATTGCAATTTTCTATGACAAGCAACTTATATAAGAGTATTTGTCAGAATCTCAGCTGGAATGCCCGTGGAGGGCCGTTGAAGGGAGAGAAAGATCTTACCCATGCCCCACTTAGGCGTGCTTCTTCTTCCTGAGAATTTATGTTCACCGACGGAGAATGTATATTCCGCATCGCTGAACATATGTTTCGCATCGGTGAACGTATGTTCAGCATCGGGAAACATAAAATATGCCGGGGCAAAAAATCATTACCATAGCGGGACATACAACAACGACTGCCCCTGGAACGGCCATGGCTCAGCAAGCACAAGGAAATCCCATACCATATTATTTTAAACGTATTGCGTACGCACGAAAAAACAGGGTTGAAGACAGCACCGGGAAAAAGGGCTGGAAAACGTATGTCTTTCCCAGAACTTCTGAGAAAAGAAGCAGCAACAGAAAGGTTTGTTTGAAAGATTTCCAAAAAAGAAAAGATTTTTCTTGTCAATTCAAAAAAATATAGTAACTTTGCACGCCAAAAAACACGAAAATAATAAAACAAATATAGTATGAAGAGAACATTTCAACCTCACAACAGAAAAAGAAATAACAAGCATGGATTTCGCCAGCGCATGCAGACTGTTGGCGGTCGCAAGGTGCTTGCCGCACGTCGCGCAAAAGGTCGCAAGAAGCTGAGCGTCAGTGACGAGAACCACGGCAAGTAATTCTGACACTCGTTTGGTGTCATCACCTTATCATAGCAAAGAAGTAAGTCTTTTCAAGCAAGTCTTACTTCTTTGCTTTTTTCAGACAAGAAAAACACCCGGAAGGTTTGGCAGATTGGCTTAACTTCACTACTTTTGTAGTAACTTGACAAGTTGCGCGAAAAAATGGCCGAGAAAAAGAACACATCACCCCTTGTCAGAAGGTTTATTATCAACCTGCTGCTTATGGGAATTATCTTTGTCATCATATTAGTTGGCTCCACGATAGGACTGCGCTGGTATACCCTCCACGGTGAAGAGATTGACGTCCCCGACCTCAAAGGCCTTACCGTTGCACAGGCTGTGAACAAACTTGAAGCCATAGGTCTCACTGCCACTCTGGATGACTCCGTATATGTGAAGCATCAGATACCCAACACCATCTACAGCCAGTCGCTGGCTCCAGGGAGCCACGTCAAGAAGGGACGCATCATACACCTCACTGTCAATGCCTCCCAGCCACCCATGATAGCCCTGCCCGACATTGCAGACAACTGTTCGGTCAGAGAAGCAACGATGAAACTCACCGTCCTGGGACTAAAACTGGCATCACAGGAATATATCAACGGAGAAAAAGACTGGGTCTATGCCGTCAAGGTAAACGGGAGGAATGTCAGTGCAGGCGAACGCATCACACCCGACTCAAGGGTGACACTGGTCGTAGGCGACGGTACATACTTTGACAGCGACGTAGACTATAACGATACCGAGGAAACAATCGACAGCATCATGATTGACAACTATGATGGGTCTGACGTCGAGCCACTATAAACCCAAGCCATGAATTCAGACAGCGAAGACATCTTGATACCAGGTTCCCAAGACGACGAAGAGAACCTGCTCTACGAGCACATCAGAGTCCAGGCCGACAAAGGCCAGTCACCACTCCGCGTAGACAAGTTCCTGTACCTGCACCTTGCCGACACCTCACGCAACAGGATACAAAAGGCCGCCGATGCCGGATTCATCCGCGTAAACGACAGGCAGGTGAAGAGCAACTACAAAGTCAAGCCTCTGGACACCGTCACCGTATGGCTGGATCACCCTCCCTTTGACACCACGATAGAAGCCGAAGACATTCCACTCGACATCGTCTACGAAGACAGCGAGCTGCTCATTGTCAACAAGGCAGCTGGCATGGTGGTCCATCCGGGCTGCGGCAATTTCAGCGGCACACTGGTCAATGCCATAGCATGGCATCTGAAAGACGACCCCGACTTCAACATCAACAACCCCGAAGTTGGCCTTGTGCACAGGATAGACAAGGACACATCAGGCCTGCTGGTCATTGCCAAGACAGCCAATGCCAAGACCAGGCTCGGACTGCAGTTCTTCAACAAGACCACATCGCGCCGCTACAACGCACTCATCTGGGGCGACCCCGGGAAAAACGAAGGACGCATCGAGGGCAACATAGGCCGGGACCCCAGAAACAGGCTCCGCATGGCCGTATTTCCCCCTGACAGTGAAACAGGCAAACCTGCCGTCACCCATTGGAGCATCATGAGGCGCTACCGGCACACCACCTTGGTAGAATGCCGTCTTGAAACAGGACGGACCCACCAAATACGCGCACACATGGCATCCATAGGCCATCCGCTGTTTAACGATGAACGCTACGGCGGAGAACAGATCCTGAGGGGGACTACAGACAACAGCTACAGGCTCTTTATCCGCAAATGCTTCGACACCTGCCCACGACAGGCCCTGCATGCCCGCACACTGGGATTCACCCATCCGCACACCGACAAATGGATGGATTTCACCTCACCCTTGCCACAGGATATGCAACAGCTCGTAGACCTGTGGGAAGAATACAGCCATCAGGAATAACTATAAATTATAACCATAACAGAACACAACGACAATGAAACGAATTATTGCAATCGTAGCCGGAGGCGACTCTTCTGAGCACGACGTGTCATTACGCAGCGCACAAGGCATCTATTCTTTCATGGACAAAGACCTTTACGAATGTTACATCATCGAAATAAAAGGACAGGCATGGACCGTCAACATGACCGACGGCAGCATGATTCCCGTCAACAAGGCTGACTTTACCTTTGAAAAAGACGGCAGGACCATCCGCCCCGACTTTGCCTACATCACCATACACGGCGCACCAGGCGAAAACGGCATCATACAAGGCTACTTTGACCTGATACACATGCCCTATTCCACCAGCAGCGTACTGGTAGAGTCGCTCACCTTCAACAAGTATTTTCTCAACCAGTTTCTTAAGGCATTCAACGTGCGCATAGCCGACAGCATCCTGATACGCCACGGAAAAGAGAATGAATGGACCGATGAGGATATTATAGAACGTATCGGCCTGCCCTGTTTCATCAAACCCAGCAACGACGGCAGCAGTTTCGGCGTTTCCAAGGTCAACAAGCCAGAAGAATTGCGCCCAGCCATAGCCAAGGCCATGAAAGAGGACTGTCAAGTAATGATTGAAAGTTTCATCAACGGCAGGGAGATAACATGCGGCTGCTATAAGACCAGGACAGAAAGCCGGGTATTCCCCATTACCGAAGTAGTCAGCAAGAACGAATTCTTTGACTACGACGCCAAATACAATGGGGCCGTAGAAGAAATCACACCAGCCAGAATCAGCCCGCAGACTGCCTCCAGAGTAAGTAGGCTCACATCGGAAATATACGACATACTGGGCTGTGAAGGCATTATTCGCATTGACTACATCCTGACAGGCACAGATGGGGAAGAAGATATCAACCTGTTGGAAATCAACACCACACCCGGAATGACAGCAACAAGTTTCATTCCACAGCAGATACGCGCCGCAGGACTAAACATCGGAAATGTCCTGAGCAGTATCATTGAGAACAAATTTTGATTAACTTTGTATCCAGAAACAAAATTCAATTGCAGAATCACTATGACTACACCTGCTGAATTTGATGACATACGTCCCTACAACCCTGAGGAAATCCCCTCAGTCGTCAACGAACTGGCAAATGACCCTTTGTTTAAAGACGCCATTACTCAGGCTCTGCCCGACATTCCGTTTGAAGCTATCATAGCAAAGGCAAAACAATGCAAAAGCCTGCTGGAAATACAGAAGACCTTTGTCTACTCCTTCCTGAAGAACCTCCTCGCCAAACTGTCAGAGGGCATTGACATGCAGGCCGACAGTCTTGACAGGAACGAAAACTTCATCTTTATTTCCAACCATCGCGACATCGTGCTGGATGCCGCCCTGCTCAGCGAGATGATGGTAGACAACGGATTCAGCAAGACTGCCGAACTATGCACAGGCGACAACCTTCTGATTGTACCCTGGATTAAGAAACTTGTACGCCTCAACAAAGGCATCATTGTAAAACGGGCACTCGGCCTGCGCGAACAGCTGGTCAGCAGCAAGGAACTCAGCCAATACATTCACTACGTCATTACACAGAAACATGACAATGTCTGGATCGCCCAACGCGAAGGACGCGCCAAAGACTCCAACGACATGACACAGGAGTCCATCATAAAAATGCTGAGCATGGGAGGAACAGGCAACCCCAAAGAGTCTATCATGGAACTGAACATTGTACCATTGGCCATTTCCTATGAATTTGACCCTTGCGACTTCCTCAAAGCTCAAGAATTTCAGCTTAAACGTGACACCCCAGACTACAAGAAGACACGCGACGATGACATCTTCAGTATGAAAACCGGCATGTTCGGTTACAAGGGCCACATTCATTATCAAGCCGGTGAAAGCCTCAACAAGTGGCTGGAATGTATACCCGACGACACGCCGAAAAATGAGTTTTTCACCCGCATCGCACACCGCATTGACCACATTATCCATAGCAATTACAGGATATATGCCAACAACTACATCGCCGCAGACATGCTGAAAGGCGAAGACAACTTCAAGAACCTCTATTCAACCGAA
The DNA here is from genome assembly GCA_902773055.1 of uncultured Bacteroidales bacterium. GTDB lineage: Bacteria > Bacteroidota > Bacteroidia > Bacteroidales > Bacteroidaceae > UBA6382. The sequence goes on along the minus strand of CACYCZ010000091.1, from coordinate 60,605 downwards.
GAAAAAGAACGCTTCTGCCAATATCTGCAGACACAGTTGAACAGAATAACCCTGCCACAACCCGATTACACTTTCCTCAAGCAGAAAATGCTGGAAATGTATGCCAATCCACTCTATAACCACTTAAAAGCCAAGGAGCAATAAACAACATGAAACCATACCACACTTTGTTCGCCGGCCTATTGGCCCTCTGTATTCTATGCTCATGCGAGGACGATAACAATTCATGGGCAGACAACTACCAAATGGATCTTATGGATTTCGTGACTGACGCTACAGGCGCTGCAGTACAAGCAATCAATGACGAAGGTGAATTGCTGACTATAGACAATCCCGTCAAAGGACTGAAAAATGACACCACTTACCGATTTGTTGCCATATACACCCGCAAAGAACAACACATCAACATATCCCAATGTAGCCAAGCCATAGCACCACGCCCCGTCACAATGGCAGAGGACAGCATATACTGTGACCCCGTCAGCATTCAAAGCGTATGGAAGACAAACAACTATATTAATGCCACACTGTTAATCCCCAACAAAGACAAAAAACATGTAATAGGATTTGTAGAAAAAAGCATCACGACCAACAGTATGGGGCAGAAAATCGCCCACATACAGTTGTACCATGACAGCAAACAAGATATTGCGGCATTCAATTCCACGGCATATGTATCCCTCCCGCTCCGCGCATACGCTGACACTCTTACCAGAGGGCAGGATAGCATATACCTTTCCATCAAGACCATAGGCAAAAACAAAACATTTACCTATCAGTATTGACACTCAACTCTTTTACTTAAACCCGTAAAAGTTCAAATAACCGCTTTAATCTCTTCAATAATTTTCTGATACAAGGGACAACGCTTATAGTTTGTCTGCTTCTTCAACATCTCAACAACAGGTGCTGAAGAATGCTCATAAGCCAATAGTTCATTATGTTTTTGCGTTTCATGGAGTGCCAGTTGTCTTATTTCTCGCTCCCTGTCGCTCGTCAGTTCCCTGCAAACCCGCTCTACCAGGGGAAGCACGACGCTCTCAAAAATATCATGTCCACGCATAAACAAATATGTCGTTTCAGGGGTGACGCCCAATTGTCTGATATCAGCTTCAACATTCTTCAGAGTAGCATGAGCCTCAGGCAAATGACGTTGCAGCCATGCTATTTTTTGGTTAACTTTCCGCTGCAACACATACAGCATCTTATCAGGCCGAGATAGTTTAATTTCCTCCAAACGGAATAGCTGGCCGAAATCATGTAAATTAAACTTATTATAACAATTGTATCTGTAGCACCATATAGACCACACGAACAATGGGAAAATCAACTTGGAAAAAGCCGTCAGAAAAGCTTCAAAGTCAAACACAGACTTATCATTCAACGTAGCCATGACACATACCGTATGCAACGACGAAGCATAGCACTGATAGTTCTCTATAGCATATGCCTGCGTATGGAATACATACGGATTATTGCATATCATCTGAGAAATTTCCGTCGCACCTTGAAGCAAATAATCATAGTCTGCATCGACGCAGGCAATAAGGTTCTTCCCTAATCCCTCACTCAAGGCATTCATCAAGGCAACCTTCTTGCCCTTTCCAAGAGAAGTCCGTGAAGGCAACATCACCTCAAAAAAAACATCTGGAATCTCTATCTCAGAAAGCAATGAATGCCAGAAAAAAATATCATCATAACTTTCTACATAAACAACAATCTTTCTTTTAGCATTCTTTGGCCTGAGCCTTTGAGCTGCAGCCAAATAGTCGCTATTCAGATTTCCCGATAACCTACGAGCCATTGCAAAAGGACTATTTAACAGTTTCGTCCATGGTAATATCAGCAACATCCGTCACGGCATCAAGCCATCCGTTCATAATGACAGCCGGAGAATGCGTTGTCAGTATGATTTGCACATTAGGATTCAACTGACGAATAATATTAACCAATTTTTGCTGCCACTCCACATGAAGGCTGATTTCAGGCTCGTCCATCAAAAGTACGTAATGCTCATTCTCCTCCAACAAAACAGTCAGCAATATAACCAGCAGTTGTTTTTCGCCAGATGACAATTTATAGGGAGGAAGTTTTTCACCAAACTGCACAAATTGCAATTCATTACTATTGCGATCTATTTTCTTTTGCGTGTCACAGAACAAGTCATCAACAATATCCTGGAAATTCGTCTTAGCCTTGGACACATCCATGGCTGCCTGACGTGCATTTTCGTCGGTACTGCTTAACAAGGCTATCATCTTGTTACCTATATTAACCTGATAGTTCAAATATCGGCGTTGCAGTTCATATAAGTTCCAGTCAAGCTCGGAGCGTATATGCCCATCAGCAATCCTATCCACGACATTACCCGACAATAAAGTACTGTCAAAACTGCGTATAATATCAAAATGCACCATGACAGCATCTGCAGGCTCAAACTCAACCGTCACTCCAGGGAAGTCGCCATTGACATACTTACTATGGTCAGCCTTCTGTCTGAGCACACTGATCATTTTGTTTAGAATGGTAGATTTGCCCACACCATTCACGCCACTGAGGACATTGACTTCGGGGTTCAAATTCCAAACTATATGTTTCCTGCCGTTCCAAAGGCTCTTAATCTCCACACTCTTGATATACTGTGCAAACTTTGCCATATTCATGTTAATAATTAAGTCAAAGCAAAGATAATATTTTTGCAATTACTATTAACGCTCTTCATGAAAGATTTACATTTATTATTATGACTTATGCCTTAAAAATCCTTATTTTTGCATCGAATATCGTATTTCAGAAATAATGAAGACGTTTTTCACCGCATTACTGATGATATCCTTATCCGTTGGAGCAACAGCTCAGTCAGTTCCAGAGAATGGTTCATTCCTACAGGATTCAGCACGTTCCAACCATTTTAATTCTATCCACACCAATCGGGATTCCATATTATTTTATCCTGCATTACCCACGTGGGAACATTTCAGCCTATCACCTCTCCATCAGGGGCTTAACTCCACTATCAGTCTTTATGCATCTTTCGGGATAGGGCATAACAGGCCTAAAGGTGTTGGCTTCGGGAAAGATATTAATCTTGCCTATGCCAATTCCTTGTCCGACCGTTGGCGCTACACCTTGGCTGCCAACATGCACAACATGAAATGGGGCAGTCTGCAATGGAACCAGATGACAATAGGCGGCGAACTCAATTATGTCCACAGTGACCAAGTTTCTTTCAGTATCATGGGCTACAAGGAACTTGTTCACCCTGACAGGCTATCTCCTTATTACTACCATTATCACTACGCATCTCCCTTCATGATGAATCTTGACAGCTATGTAGGCGGTGCCGTCAACTTTAAATTTAATGACAATTTCTTTATGCAGGTATCTATCGGCACCGGCACGGTAAAAGACTGGTAATTGCAACACCATAATGAACGTCATCAAAGCGCATGTCAGCATTTTAGCTGCTGAAATATTCTGGGGATTATCAGCTCCTGTATCAAAGATGGTCATGAACGAGGGCATTACAGGCTTGCAGCTTGTAACATTCCGCATTGCCGGTGCATGTCTTCTGTTCTGGCTGGCCTCACTGTTTGTCAGACACGAAAAAGTAATTCGGGCCGACTACCTGAAACTTGCCGGTGCAGGTTGTCTGGCTGTCATCATCAATCAAATATCATTCACTGTCGGCCTCAACCTAACTTCACCCGTCAATGCCGCTATCATGACAACGACGATGCCTCTCCTTACGATGTTTCTGGCTTTCTTTATTCTCCTTGAACCTATTACATGGAAAAAAGCCTTAGGCATCCTTATGGGAGCTACCGGTGTCATTCTCATCATTCTTCATAGCCGCGACGGCAATTCCGAAAAAGCAGGTAATATCTGGGGAGACCTTTTAGTCATTGTAGCTCAACTCAGTTTTGCTTTCTATCTCACTCTGTTTAAGAATTTCCTGCCGAAATACCATGGCATCACCATCATGAAATGGATGTTTACCTTTGGTCTGGCAGCCGCTCTCTTTACAGGACTGTCTTTCCAACAGTTTCAATGGAGTGGCCACTCCACTGATTTTTGGGCAGGCATAGCCTTTGTAGTTATCGGTGCCACCTTTTTCTCTTATCTATTTGTCATGGCTGCCCAAAAAGCACTGCGGCCCACCGTTGTCAGCATCTACAACTACATCCAACCCATTGTAGCCTGCCTCGTGAGCGTAGCCCTCGGATTAGGCGTCTTCGGCTTTGTCCATGCCATGGCTGTCCTGCTTGTTATTTCGGGCGTCATCTTAGTCATGAAGAGCAAGAGCCGTGCCCAGCAGCTTGCTGAAGAGGAGTTTAAAGGCTGCCGGTCTCCCCAAGAGAAACATTATGATTAAGGAACTTGCCAGACACCGGGAACTGCTCCAGATGGAGTATAACTTTGAGCGGGACACTTTCCGCAAGGAAACTCAGACTATGGGCATCGGCCGAAAGGTCAAACGCGGTGACTGCTGGTTTCCCATCACTCTGGGACAAGGACGGTACAACTCCCTGAATCGTTTCACCGTTGAAGTCTTTCGCCAACAGGACGAAGACATTAGCCATAATTTTGAATACGGAAAACCTGTTTGTTTTTTCTACCAGAACGGTAACGGCGAAGTAACATACCTTGCCACCCTCGGTACCGTAAGCTATGCAGAGGATGAACGCATGGTCGTCACATTGCCCAGCCAGGATGCACTACTTTCACTGCAAGGCAAAAACTGGCTGGGAATTCAGCTCTACTTCGATGAACAAACCTATCGGTTGATGTTTGATGCTCTCGACGCTGTCATCAATGCCAAGGATAACCGCATTGCAGAACTGCGCGACATTTTCCACACCTCCGCCCCACTTCACAAGCTCACCATGAATCCCGTTGGCTTTCCCTGGCTCAACCCTACACAGGAACATGCCGTAAATGAAATCCTCCGAGCCAAGGATGTGGCTGTCGTGCACGGTCCTCCCGGCACTGGAAAGACAACGACTCTCGTTGAAGCCATTTACGAAGTGCTGAGAAGGGAAAGCCAGGTAATGGTATGCGCTCAGAGCAACATGGCCGTTGACTGGATCAGCGAGCAACTGGCAGACCGAGGGCTCAATGTGCTGCGCATAGGCAATCCCAGCAGGGTAAACGACAAAATGCTGAGCTATACTTACGAAAAACAGTTTGAAAGCCATCCTGATTACCCTGAGCTATGGGCTATCCGACGAAGCATCCGCCAACTATACAATACAGCACGCGAAAAACGAGGTGCGTCTTTTCACCAGAAAATCAATCGGTTGAAGGATAAAGCCAACGAGATAGAGCTGCGCATCCGCCAACATCTCTTTGAACAAAACAGGGTCATTGCATGCACACTGGCCGGAGCTGGCAATCCGCTTCTCACGGGCGAGCACTATCATACCGTCTTCATTGACGAGGCTGCACAAGCCCTGGAGGCAGCATGTTGGATTGCCATACGGAAAGCCGACCGCGTCATACTGGCCGGTGACCATTGCCAGCTGCCACCCACAATAAAATGCTATGACGCCGAGAAGCAGGGGTTGGCCAAGACGCTTATGGAAACCATCGTATCCAACAAGCCTCAGGCTGTCAGTCTCCTGCAGATACAATACCGCATGAGTGAAACACTTATGCACTTTTCCTCTGAATGGTTCTATGAGGGAAAGGTCAAAAGTGCCCCAACGGTAAAATATCAGACTATCCTTGAACTGGAAAAGCCACTGGAATGGATTGACACGTCGAGTATTGAGAATGCGGAAGAAAAATTCATTGGAGACACCTATGGCAGAATCAACGAGGCCGAAGCAACGCTCACCGTCCACATCCTTCAGGAACTCATCGGCAAGATAACCCCCAGGCGTCTGTTGGACGAGCGCATCAGCATAGGCATCATATCTCCTTACAAAGCTCAAGTACAGAAACTGCGCTGCATGGTCAAAAATCACAAGGATATCAAGCCATTCAGGAATCTTATCAGCATCAACACCGTTGACGGTTTCCAAGGTCAGGAACGCGACATCATCATCATCAGCCTTGTCCGTTCCAACCAAGAGGGGAAAATCGGCTTTCTTTCTGACCTGCGTCGCATGAACGTAGCCATGACCCGAGCCCGCATGAAACTTATCATTCTAGGCAACAGCGCCACCCTCTCACATCATACTTTCTACAAAAAACTCTATGAACATATCATCAGACGGACGTCTTCCCCTGGTGATACTCCTTTACCATAAAGGCTACATCTTCAAGACTTTGCCTGCGGAGTCTGGCTGAACTGACATTCCCGAGCATGGAGGAGAAGAGATGAGAGTAATGCCGACAAAAATTGTCTTTATCCCCCTGGAAGTTTATATTCAGCGTCGGTGAATGTATGTTCCGCGATACTGAACGTATGTTTCGCATTGGGGAACGTACATTCCGCATCGGGGAATATAAAATATATCGGCATAATGCTCCATCCATGAAGGCATTACCCCACTTTCCCGTCGGTATGCAGACAAAAAAAACAATGATAAGGCCTATTCCGATTTTCAGATATAGTCATCCACCACGTCATTGAGAAAATCCAGGAAAGGCTTGGCCAGCCTTGCCTGACAGATGACTTCATCCATCCAGCCGTTGAGGCTGAACATTTTGTCGTTCAAGTCTGTCCATACAAGATAGTCCTTGCATTTGAGATACTCCGGATGGACAAAATCGCGGGGAAGTCCTGCAGGAAGGACCTTCAGGGGAGTCATGGTCAGCCGACTGCCGTATACCGACTTGAAAGCCGGATTTTCGACTATTGAACTGAACGTCTCCACATCATCAACGATAACCTGCCGCAACACCTTGAGTATGTTGGTCGGCAGGCAGTAGCAGCCCACGGCAAGCATGCAATGGCCAGGCTCAAAATGCAGGTAGTAGCCTCCGTGAAACGACTTTTTTCCCTGAGCAGAAACATAGATGCCCATATGGCGTTTATAGGGCGATTTGTCAGAAGAGAAACGGGTATCGCGGTAAAATCGGTAAGTACAGTCTTTTACCGTCAGGTGGCGCACGCTCTCATCAAATTCTGCAAGGCGCATAATGAACTGCGAAGCAACAGTTTCAAAGACATCCTTCACATGGTCATATTCATCACGATGGGCCAGAAACCAAGGGCGGTTGTTATTGTCCCTGATTTGACTGAGAAAATCCAGAATCAAGGATACCTGTTCATTGGACAGAAGTTTTTGCATCGGTTTACGTTTTAGTACAAAGTTAAATATTTTCGTCTAAAAGAATGAGTTTCACGACCGATATTAGGCAAAAAAAAGTTAACTTTGTATGTTTTTTACAGGAAACAACATATTTTATCATATAATCAATTGAAGTCATGAACTTTACGCTTTTAGCCACAGTCGTACTGACAGCCATTTTGTTCGTGCTTATCGTGCTGATAATGGTTTATTTTATCGCCCCACGAAGCTACAACAAGATGAAAGAAGAGCCTTACGAATGTGGTATCCCTGCCCGTGGTGACCAATGGGGCCACTACCACCTGGGATACTACCTGTTTGCCATCCTCTTCTTGATGTTCGACGTTGAAACAATGTTTTTGTTTCCCTGGGCAGTCGTTGCCCGCAGTTTAGGCCCGCAAGGGCTGTTTGCCGTGCTGTTCTTCCTCTTCATCTTAGTTCTGGGCCTAGCCTATGCCTGGAGGAAAGGAGCGTTGAAATGGCACTGATCAAGAAACCAAATATCAAATCCATTCCCTACGAGGAGTTCAAGGACAACGAGACCCTTGAGCAGATGATTGACCAACTCAACGAGAATGGGACCAACGTGATTGTCACTACGGCCGACCAACTGATGAACTGGGGTCGCAGCAACAGTGTATGGCCAATGAACTTTGGCACAAGCTGCTGCGCCATAGAGCTGATGGCCATGGGCGCCGCACGCTTTGACATGGCGCGCTTCGGATTCGAGGTAACCCGCACCAGTCCACGACAAGCCGACCTCATACTGGTATGCGGCACCATCACTTACAAGATGGCACCGGTGCTGAAACGTCTGTATGACCAGATGGCCGACCCCAAGTATGTCATAGCCATCGGCGGATGCACCTGCACCGGCGGACCGTTCACCAAGAGCTATCATGTAGTAAAAGGCGTTGACAAGATACTGCCCGTCGATGTCTATGTCCCGGGGTGTCCCCCGCGACCCGAAGCATTCTATTACGGCATGATGCAGCTGCAGCGCAAAATGAAGATAGAAAACTACTTCGGCACCGTCAACCGCAAGGAAATCGACGCCTACAAGCGCGAAGAGGAAAAGAAAGAAAAAGAAGTTATTAACACAGAACAAGAGGCATGACACTGGAATTTACAACTATCGCACCCTCGGAGCTCCATGCTGAGATGCTCCGACAGAAAAACGAGCAGAAGATGGACTTTCTGGTCAACCTCATCGGTATGGACTGGGGAGAAGAAGGACTCGGCGTCATCTATATGCTGGAATCAACCGAAACCGGCGAGACCATCAACATCAAGACCGTTGCCGAAGACCGTCAGAACCCGTATATCCCCACCGTCAGCGACCTGTGGCAGATAGCCAACATCTATGAGAGAGAAGTCTATGACTTCTTCGGCATCAAATTTCTCAACCACCCCGACATGCGCAGAATATTCCTGCGCGAAGACTGGGTAGGCTATCCCCTGCGCAAAGACGACCAGACAGAACTGCTGAACAAGCTGAGAATGAGCGATGCGCCACTCAGTGACACTACAAAAGAATACTTCCTGACCCCCGATGGCAAAGTCGCAGAAAAGACCAATACCGTATGGGGTGCCGATGAATATGTTGTCAACGTCGGCCCGCAACACCCGTCCACGCACGGCGTGCTCCACATGCGTGCAAGCCTTGACGGAGAAGTCGTCAAGAGAGTAGGCTTAGTCCTGGGCTATATCCACCGCGGAGTAGAAAAAATCAGCGAAAGCCTGACCTACCCGCAGTTGCTCGCCCTCACCGACCGTCTGGACTACTTCAGCGCCATGCAGAACCGCCATGCCCTGTGCATGTGTATTGAAAAAGCCATGGGACTTGAGGTTTCCCCACGCGTACAATATATACGTACCATCATGGATGAACTTCAGCGCGTGGCATCCCACCTCATCTACTATGCATGTATGACCATGGATACAGGTGCGCTCACCGCATTCTTCTACACCTTCCGTGAACGCGAGGAAATATGCAAGATATTTGAGGACAACTTCGGAGGGCGCGTCATCCAGAACTACAATACCATAGGCGGTGTCATGTATGACATTCAGCCCGACTTTGCCGCAGAAGTCAAGAAAGTTTCGGCAAACATCCGCAAGCGCTTCCACGAATACCAGGACATCTATACGGGCAACATCATCGCCAAAAACCGCATGATCGGAGTAGGCAAGATCAGCCGCGAAGATGCCATCTCGCTGGGCACTACCGGTCCTGTAGGCCGTGCCAGCGGCTGGATGAACGACGTGCGCCGACGCCATCCATATGCACTCTACGAAAACGTAGAATTCAAGGATATCATCCGCACAGAGGGCGACACCAACGCACGCCATTGGAACCGTATGGAAGAAATACTGGAGAGCCTCAACATCATTGACCAGCTCATCGACAACATTCCCGAAGGCGAATACCAGGCAAAACGCAAGCCTATCATCAAACTGCCGGAAGGCAGCTACTACCAAGCCGTTGAATCCAGCCGTGGAGAACTCGGCGTATTCATCGAGAGCAAGGGTGACAAGACACCTTACCGCGTACACTACCGCAGCAGCAGCCTGCCATTGGCCAACGCCATGGATACAGCATGCCGCGGGCAGAAATTTGCCGACCTCATCGCCATCGGAGCATCCATGGACTTTGTAATCCCCGATATTGACCGCTAAAAAGAATGAGTATGTTTGACTTTAGTATAGTTTCAAAATGGTTTCATGACCTGCTGACAGATTTCATTCCCGAGTGGCTGGTCATTGGTATAGAGTGTGTCATCGTACTGCTCTTCATCATTGTGCTATATGCCATTCTGGCCATAGCACTGATTTATCTTGAGCGCAAGATATGCGCTTTCTTCCAATGCCGCATCGGTCCCAACCGTGTTGGCAAATGGGGATTGCTGCAAGTCTTCGCCGACGTATTCAAGATGCTCTCAAAGGAAATTATCAAGATGCGCCAGTCCGACCGTATGCTCCACGACATGGCTCCCTTCTTTATCCTTACAGCATCATTCCTGACATTCTCCTGCATTCCATGGAACAAAGGGCTGGAGATCCTGGATTTCAACGTAGGCATCTTCTTCTTCATTGCCGTGTCGGGCATCGGAGTAATAGGCATCCTTCTTGCAGGATGGGCCAGCCACAGCAAATATCCCATGATCGGTGCCATGCGAAGCGGTGCACAGCTCATCAGTTATGAACTGAGTATAGGCATGACCATGCTCACCATGTTGCTGCTCTGCGGAACAATGCAACTGTCAGAAATTGTCCAACAGCAGGCAGATTACGGCTGGAATATCGTCAGAGGACATGTACCCGCTGTCCTGGCTTTCATCATTTATCTCATTGCCGGCAACGCCGAATGCAACCGTGGTCCATTTGACCTCCCCGAAGCAGAGAGCGAACTGACAGCCGGCTACCATACGGAGTATTCAGGTATGGGATTCGGTTTCTTCTATCTGGCAGAATACCTCAACCTGTTTATATGCGCCGCCATGGCAGCCACCATATTCCTGGGAGGATGGGCTCCACTCTATTTTCCCGGACTGGACGGCTTCAACACTATCATGAGCTATATTCCGGGATTTGTTTGGTTCTTCGGCAAGGCATTCTTCGTAGTATTCCTTCTCATGTGGATACGCTGGACTTATCCGCGCCTGCGAATAGACCAGCTGTTGTCACTCGAATGGAAATACCTGATGCCTATCAGTATGTTTAACATTATTCTCATGGCCATTGTCGTATGCTTCGGCCTGACATTGTAAATCAAGGACAGACATTATGAACAACAACACATATTTTGGTGGTATTCTTGATGCCGTTAAGAGCCTTACAATTGGATTGAAAACATCCATCAAGGTCTTTTTCGAGCACCACGAAACAGAACAATACCCCGAAAACAGAGCTACGTTGACATTCACAGACAGGAACCGCTTCTGTCTGGAAATGCCACACAACGAAAACAACGAGCACAAATGTATTGCCTGCGGACTCTGCCAGATGGCCTGTCCCAATGACAGCATCACAGTAACAAGCGAAATGGTTACAACCGAAGACGGCAAAAAGAAAAAACAGCTCGTTAAGTATGAATACAATATTGGTCAATGCATGTTCTGTAACCTCTGTGTTACAGCATGTCCACAGGGCGCCATCCAATTCAATCAAGAATTTGAACAGGCTGTATTTGATAAGAGCAAACTGATAAAGGTTCTCAACCACCCCGGCAGCAAATGCCAGGAAAGGCCAAAACCTGTCATAGCTTCCAAACCAACTGCAACACCCCAGGGCCAACCTGCCGGAACACAAACAACAGGTGAGCCCAAAACTGAAACTGGCGAAACGCCACAGCAGGAAAAAGTTGCCGCCACAGAACCAATAGAAACAAAAAAGGAGGACTAACCTATGGCACAGACAATAATATTTCTCATTCTTGCAGCCATCATCTTAGGCTGCGGTATCATGGCGGTAACAACCAAGCGTATCATGCGCGCCGCCACATATCTGATGTTTGTATTGTTCGGTACAGCCGGACTATACTTTCTCATGGGATACACTTTCCTAGGCTCAGTTCAGGTAATGGTATATGCCGGAGGTGTAGTAGTGCTTTACATCTTCGCCCTGATGCTTACAGGACGCCAAGACAAGAAGAATCCCACCGTTTCACTGGCAAAGAAGTTTGCAGCATTGGTTGCATCACTCTGCGGTGCAGGATTATTCCTCTTCGCCATCATTACACACCAATTTGCCGAGAACATCCTCACACCTCCGTCAGAACAGACAACACCAGTCAGCCTCCTCGGAGAACAGTTGCTCTCATCCGACAAATTCGGCTATCTCCTTCCCTTTGAAATTGTGAGTATCTTACTTTTAGCATGTATTGTCGGCAGTCTTATCATTGCCCGTAAACATTAAAAATCAAAAGACATGGATAGATTAAATGATATATTAAATATTGTATTGGGGATCCACGTTGACATTTCATGGTTTCTCATTCTATCGGCCCTGATGATGTTTATCGGCATCTATGGCTTCCTGACCCGCCGAAACACACTGGCCATTCTGATTTCCGTCGAACTGATGCTGAATGCCGCCGACATCAACTTCGCTGCATTCAACCGCCTGCTTTTCCCCAACGGACAAGAAGGTTATATCTTCACACTGTTCTCCATCGCAATTTCAGCAGCAGAGACAGCCATTGCTATTGCCGTAATGATTAACATCTACCGCAATCTGAAGAACAACTTCGTTGGAAATCTTGACAAACTTAAATGGTAATAACACTAAAAATAAGAATTTAAATTATGGAATATACAATTCTCATTCTGCTATTGCCATTTCTCTCTTTCCTCTTCCTGGGACTTGCAGGAAAATGGCTTAGCCATCGCACCTCTGGACTGATTGGAACCACAGTACTTGCTGCCATTACCATTCTCTCCTATTGCACTGCATACACGTATTTCACTGCCGACCGTTGTGCTGATGGCTCCTATGCCACATTAGTACCATACAACGCAACTTGGCTACCCCTCGGACACTTAAACTTTGATTTAGGTATATTGCTTGACCCTATTTCTGTCATGATGCTCATTGTCATTACGACAGTATCATTCATGGTTCACATCTACTCCTTCGGCTACATGAAAGGTGAACGCGGTTTCCAACGCTACTACGCATTCCTCAGCCTTTTCACCATGTCCATGCTGGGACTAGTTGTCGCAACCAATATCTTCCAGATGTACCTCTTCTGGGAATTGGTAGGTGTCAGTTCCTATCTACTTATCGGATTTTATTACACCCTGCCTGCAGCCGTTGCGGCAAGTAAGAAAGCTTTCATCGTAACGCGCTTTGCTGATTTAGGTTTCCTCATTGGTATCCTAATCTTCGGTTACTACACTGGCAGTTTCTCCTTTGACTTCGTTAATAACCTACAGATGGCAGAAGGCACGACGCCCTTCATTCCATGCGGTATAGACAAGGCTATAGCAGCCGGAGGATTTATCCTACCGACAGCACTGACACTCATGTTTATTGGTGGCGCCGGCAAGAGTGCTATGTTCCCACTCCACATTTGGCTGCCCGATGCAATGGAAGGTCCGACTCCTGTCAGTGCACTGATTCACGCTGCTACCATGGTGGTTGCAGGTGTATACCAAGTTGCACGATTGTTTCCCTTGTGGGTAACCTATGCACAAGACTGGATGCCCATCATCATCTGGGTCGGTGTATTTACCGCCTTCTATGCAGCATCAGTAGCATGCGCACAGAGCGACATCAAACGCGTCTTGGCATTCTCTACTATTTCACAGATTGCTTTCATGATGGTTGCCCTCGGCGTCTGCACAGAAATAACCACTGGGCATGAACATGCCGGAAGCATCGGTTACATGGCTTCAATGTTTCACCTGTTTACACATGCCATGTTCAAGGCTTGTCTATTCCTCGGTGCCGGCTGCATTATCCATGCAGTTCACAGCAATGAAATGGTAGCCATGGGAGGTCTGCGCAAATATCTGCCCATCACCCATGCCACATTCCTCATCAGCTGCTTGGCTATCAGTGGCATTCCATTCTTCTCCGGCTTCAGCAGCAAGGATGAGATTATTACAGCATGTATGGCTTACAGTCCCGCTGTAGGATACATCATGACAGCCATCGCCGCCATGACGGCATTCTATATGTTCCGTCTGTACTACGGCATATTCTGGGGAACAGAAAACAAGGAACTGCACACAGAACATACCCCACATGAGGAAACAATCATGACGGCACCTCTCGTTATACTGAGTATCATCACCGTTGGTGTCGGTATCTATACGACTCTGGCAGGTTTCGGCTTGTTTGAAGGTTACAGCTTCGGCAGCCTCATCAGCGCCGACGGGCAAGATTATCGCATACACTTTGACCCCTCTGTTGCAAGTCTTTCCACTATTATTGCTATTTGCTCCATTGCATTGGCTACATACATTTTCAAAGGAGAGACACAACCCGTTGCAGACAGAATGTACAATGCTGCTCCACGCCTGCACCGCTGGGCATACAAACGTTTCTATATGGATGAAGTATATCAATTTATAACCCATAGAATCATTTTTGCATATGTAAGCCGTCCTATTGCATGGTTTGATCGTCACGTCATTGACGGATTCTTCAACTTCCTTGCATGGGGCACACACACACTAAGCAACAACATCAAAGGTTTCCAAAGTGGTCGTGTACAGCAATACGCCCTCGTATTCCTCATCGGTATATTGGTTCTAATATTAATGATTCTTTAAAAACTACCGCGATATGAATTTTCTATCATTATTTGTATTGATTCCGCTCCTTATGCTATTTGGTCTATGGTTGGCAAAGGAGCAAAAAGGCATCCGTACCGTCATGGTCGTCGGTAGTTCTGCCCTTTTGGCATTAGCTATCGCCCTGACACTCAAATTTATCAGCGACCGTTCAGGAGGAGCTACCGCTGAAATGCTCTACACCGCAAGTTTCGTATGGTTTGAGCCATTACACATCAGTTACTCCGTCGGCGTTGACGGCATATCCGTAGCTATGCTGCTACTCTCGGGCGTCATCGTATTCACGGGTACATTTGTTTCCTGGGATATGTGCAAAGAATATTTCCTATGGTTTACCCTCCTTTCAATGGGCGTTTTTGGATTTTTCATCTCCGTTGACATGTTCATGATGTTCATGTTCTATGAAATTGCGCTCATTCCCATGTACTTGCTTATCGGAGTATGGGGTTCTGGCCATAAAGAATATTCTGCAATGAAACTGACTCTTATGCTGATGGGAGCCTCTGCTTTCCTGATGCTTGGTATATTCGGCATCTTTTATGGTGCCGGTGGTCAGACCATGAATGTCGTTGATATTGCCAATCACACCGGTGGTGCCCATATCATTGACTTTTCCAAACAATGTATATGGTTCCCATTTACCTTTATTGGTTTCGGTGTACTTGGCGCCATGTTCCCATTCCATACATGGAGTCCAGATGGTCATGCGTCAGCACCTACAGCTGTATCCATGCTTCATGCAGGTGTACTGATGAAGTTAGGAGGCTATGGCTGTTTCCGCATTGCAATCTATCTTCTTCCAGAAGCCGCTAATGAGTTAAGTTGGATATTCCTTATCCTCACAGCAACAGGTGTTGTCTATGGAGCTTTGAGTGCATGTGTACAGACTGACTTGAAATATCTTAATGCTTATTCTTCTGTGTCTCATTGTGGCATGGTACTCTTCGCAATCCTTATGCTGACCACTACGGCATCAACTGGTGCCATTCTCCAAATGCTCAGCCATGGATTAATGACAGCCCTTTTCTTCGCTATCATCGGTATGATTTATCACCGTGCACATACACGTGACATCCGTCAATTAAATGGGCTAATGCGCATCGTACCTTTCCTCTCTGTTGGATTCGCCATTGCCGGTCTGGCCAACTTGGGATTACCAGGTTTGAGCGGTTTTGTTGCCGAAATGACCATTTTCGTCGGTTCTTTTGAGAATGCTGACACTTTCCACCGCATACTCACCATCATGGCCACAACAAGTATTGTTGTAGCTGCCGTATATATTTTGCGCATGATTGGCAAGATTCTCTATGGTGTCAACCAGAATCCCGAGCATGCCAAGATTCATGATGCCCACTGGGAAGAACGTTTTGCTGTCATTTGTCTGATCTGCTGTATTGCAGGCATCGGTATGGCTCCAGGATGGCTCAGCGAGCTTATCAGCCACAGCGTAGCTCCAGTCATTGACAACGTAAAAACCGTTGGTCACTTAATCTCACAATCCAATCCCTTTATGTAATCACTTAAAATCAAAAAGAAATGGATTATTCTCAATTTTTAAATATGCATGACGAGATATCTCTCATTGCTGTCATCGTCATCCTGTTTTTAGCAGATTTGTTTCTCTGCGGAGAACACAAGTCCGAGATGGCATCCAAGGCTATGTCCTTACTTCCTTCTGGACTTTTGCTTCTCCAGACCGCATATATCGCATCGGCCTTAATCTGTCCCTGCGGTAACGGCATTGTTGATGCCTTCGGAGGTATGTACCACAACACTCCCATGATGACCCTAGTCAAGGTTGTTCTCAACATCGGCACCATCATTGTATTCCTCATGGCTAACAATTGGCTGAAACGCCCTGAGAACCAAGTCAAGGAAGGGGAATTCTATCTGCTGACTCTTTCTACACTGCTCGGTATGTACTACATGATGTCGTCTGGTCATTTCCTCATGTTCTTTATCGGCCTTGAACTGGCATCCATTCCCATGACTGCTCTCATTGCCTATACGAAGAATAATCAGGAATCAGCCGAAGCTGCTGCGAAATACATTCTTACGGCACTTTTTTCCAGTGGTCTGCTGCTATATGGCATCTCGCTTATCTATGGTACCTGCGGAACTATGTACTTCAATGAACTTGCCTGCAAGTTTGATACAAACAACACTTTGCAATTAGTTGCCCTTGTACTGTTCATCAGCGGTATCGGCTTCAAGATTTCACTTGTTCCTTTTCATCTGTGGACAGCCGACACCTATCAAGGAGCTCCAACTACAGTAACCGGCTATCTCAGTGTTATTTCCAAGGGTGCTGCAGCATTTGTGTTATTTACCATTCTTTTCAAGGTATTTCAACCTATGATTGAGCAGTGGGACATCATTATGCTGTGGATTATCATTTTCAGCATCACCATTGCCAACATCTTTGCCGTACGCCAGAATAACATCAAACGATTCATGGCTTTCTCTGCCATAAGCCAAGCTGGCTATTTGGTCCTTGGTGTCATGGGAGGAACAGCTCAAGGCATGACATCTTTGGTTTACTACCTCTTTGTTTACATGGTAGCCAACCTTGGAGTCTTCCTCATTATCAACGTCACCGAACAGAATAGCGGAAAAATCAACATCAGCGACTACAACGGGTTTTACCAGACTAACCCCAAATTGTCGTTTATTATGACACTCTGCCTGTTCTCTCTGGCGGGCATACCACCCTTTGCAGGTTTCTTCTCCAAATTTTTCATCTTCATGGCAGCTTTTAACGCAGGTTTTCCCGTACTCGTGTTCATAGCTTTGGTCAACACTGTTATTTCCCTGTACTACTATCTGCTCATTGTCAAAGCCATGTATATTATGAAGAGTAATGAGCCAATTGCCCTGTTCAAAAGCGATTCCTACAGCAAGATTGCCATCGTCATCTGTACCTTGGGTGTCGTTTTCGGAGGCATTATCAGCTGTATCTACGGATATATTGATATTCTGAGCAATCTGAGCTACGGCATGTAAAAAAATAAACTATATCCATCCGAGAGCGCTACACCTTTTATAGGTCGTAGCGCTTTTTTTGTAAAACAGACTCTACCGCGGACAAACTTTTTTTATGATTTTTTCATTTTTATTCATTTTCAGCCGCTAAACAATAGACTTTTTCTCTATATTTGTAGCAAAATCAATAACATCAACCGATATGAGAAAAATTGTCACACTTATCTTTATCCTATATTGTATAGGAGCATTCGCATGGGAAAGAGAATTTGTTTGGCCCAAAGGCAAGATGCCCAATAGTCAGGAAAAACAAATTGCCGCAATGCTTGATGAAGCAAAGCAGGCGAATTTCAAAGCCAAAGACCATAAAATAGCATACCTTGAATGGTATGAGAAACCAGACAAGCCTAATGGTGGTTGCATGATTCTCATCAGTGGAGGCGGATATAATACTTGCTGTGACATGCAATTCATCAAACAATGGCACTCCGAACTCACCAAACTGGGATTCCAATGCGTAAACTTTGTTTACCGCACCCCTCGTCCCGAAGGCCTTCCTGTCTACCAGACGGCCTGGGAAGATGGTCAGCGTGCTGTACGAATCGTACGCCATGAAGCCAAGAAACGCGGATACGATCCTGAAAAGATAGGAGTCATCTCACAATCAGCAGGTTCTCATCTTGCATTACTGTTGGCTACCAGTTCACTCACACCTGCATATGCCCCCATTGATAAACTCGACACGGTAAGTTGCCATATCAACTGGGGAATCGTCAACTCACCGGCTTATGCCACCAACGACAGTGAAAAAGGAACGCCCAATTCCCGTCTGGGATATGGCATTGATGTAAAACTGAGCAACATCTTCAAGTTTGATGACAAAACCTGTTCCCTGTGCCTGCTCCATGGTGGAAACGACAAGTATTCACCCATGGCATCCACTTTGGTTTACAGACAACTGCGCAAGATGAACATTCCTGCCGAGTTACATCTTTACCCGGATATGCCTCATGGTGTCTATGGTTTTGAGCGTGCGGTGGAATTCATGCGCCAAATGGGATATCTCGGCCAGCTGGCACCCCAAGAGGAACTCATGAATCGCTATGCCAGTGACGATGCGCGCACAGAAAAAATCACCGAGGATATTTGGCCGGAAGGCAAAATGCCCGATGTACAGGAAAACCAATGCAAACCCTACCTTGAATGGCATCTTCCCAAGGAGCTCAAGACAAAAGCTATACAAATCATCTACTCTGGCGGGAGCTACAACAGCAACAGCCCCGATGGCTTTGAGGTAACCCCTGCCCGGCGTTACCTCAACGAGAAAGGTATGACTGTAGTAACCATGAAATACCGTACTCCCCGTCCTACTCCCGAAAGTGGTCTGGCAAAGCACACCACAGCCTGGCAAGACTTGCAACGTGCCATCAGAATAGTCCGCAGCGAAGCTGCACAACGTGGCCTGGATCCCGAGAGGATAGGTATTATGGGCAGTTCGGCAGGTGGTCACCTTACCCTGATGGGGGTAACCTCTTCCATGCACCAGGCATATCTCCCCATTGATGATATCGACAAGCAACCCTGCAACGTACAATGGGGCATCGGTATTTATCCAGCCTATGCCTTGACCGACGGTGCCATGAAGCCCAACATTAACGGAGGCAATGAAGACTCCGACGTGCTGGTACCAGATTTTTCCTTTGATTTAAAGACCGTCCCCATGCTTTTCGTCCATGGTGATGCCGACAAATGGGCAGCCATGAATTCTGTCAAAACATGGGAAAAGATGCGCAGCATGGGTATCCAGAGTGAACTGCACACATTGGCACTGCGTCCCCATTGCTTCCAGGCCAAGGCTGTTCCAGGCACCGGCAGCTATACATATCTGGATCGCATCTGGGAATTCATGACTCACAAGGGATACAACAAATAAGAGTTTTTAATGCTCTGGCCTCATCCCCCAATGGCCTCAGCCCATAAACATACGCAGAAACAACAACACATCATTCTGTACTGAAAAAGAAACTTCAAAAGACACTATATTATGAGACATATCCTGTTCACCATTTCTGCATTTCTCTGCCTGTCTGCCAGTATTCAAGCAAAACATAAAACCCCACTGATGGGATGGAGCAGCTGGAATGCCTATATGGTCAATATCTCCGACTCCATCATACGCTTTCAGACTGACCAGATGGTCAAAAGCGGACTGCGCGACGCCGGTTATGCCCAAATCAACATTGATGACGGTTTTTTCGGCAAGCGAACCGCAGAGGGCAAGATGACTGCCCATGCCACCCGCTTTCCAAATGGGATGAAAGGCATCGTAGAGTATATCCACAGCAAGAAGATGAAGGCTGGTATCTACTCTGACGCCGGTGACAACACTTGTGGCTCACAGTATAATCACGACACCATAGGAGTAGGTGCCGGACTATACCGCCACGACATACAGGATGCAGAACTTTACTTCAATGAATGGAATTTTGATTTTATCAAGATTGACTATTGCGGCGGCCGTCACGCCAAACTGAACGAAGAGGCCCGTTACAGAGAAATACGCCGCAACATTGATGCCACAGCCCACAAGCCCATATCCATCAACATCTGCCGATGGGCTTATCCCGGCACATGGGTAACCGAAGTGGGTGATTCATGGCGCACAACAGGCGACATACGCCCTAATTGGAAATCTGTAAGTGGCATCATTGCAAAAAACATGTACCTGTCGGCCTATGCACGTAATGGGCACTATAACGACATGGACATGCTGGCCATAGGTTACAAGGGAAACCAGTCCGGCCTGGGTGGCAAGAGCGCTTTTGACATTACAAAAGACTATCTCAACGATGACGAGGAAGATGCCCACTTCGGAATATGGTGTATCATGGCATCACCACTGCTGATAGGCTGCAAGATTGAAGGCATTCCTCAACGTTCCCTGAACCTGCTGAAAAACAAGGAACTCATTGCTCTGGACCAAGACCCGCTTGGACTGCAGGCCCATGTCGTACAACATACCGGCAGCACCTATGTCTTTGCCAAAGACCTGCTCAGGCATGAAGGCCCCCAACGGGCTGTTGCATTGTACAACCCCACCGACATGCCGCAAATGGTTTCCGTCACAGCCGATGAATTGGGCTACGAAGGGGCCATGAAGGTCAGAGACCTGTTGAAACATACCGACCTGACATCTACTGACAATATCAGTTTGACCGTCCCTGCACACGGCGTACAAATGCTGAAGACCAACGGCAAACGCAGAGAACAGACATGCTATGAAGCCGAATGGGCATACATGCCCCGTTTCACAGCCATAGCAGCAGGCCCCACCTACCGCCCCCAGGAAGAGGCATCAGGCAGAATGGTTGCCGATGGCCTGGGTGGTGAAGGCAACAACATTGAATGGAGCGACATCTATTCTTACAAGGGAGGAACATACAGTATTAACATCGCCACTTTCCCCACATCACAAAACACAGAGACAGGAGAAATCATCCTGACGGTAAATGGTCAGCCAGTATCGGCCAGAGACAACGTGACACTGAAGAAAGGGTTTAACAGTATCCGCCTGTCGTGTCCAAAGGCCATGCCTGCCATAGACTGCATCAAACTGCACAGGAACTGAATTCTCCGCAACATGCCATGTTGTCTCCTCAAGGCGCAGAAATAAAACATAACAACCGTTAAAAAAGTATTTTCAGTCCTCTGAATTTTATGTTCACCGATGCTGAACGTATATTCACCATCGGTGAACGTATGTTTCGCATCGGTGAATGTACGTTCAGCGTCGGTAAACATAACCCCGACAGGCACACAATGATGTCTGCCACACTATAGTAATTGTATCCTCTCAGGGCAGATAAAATCTGCAGACGACTTTCCATACAATTATCTTACAGAAACAAACATCGACATCTCCGAAGGCTCCGCAAGCCCACTTGAAAAATAATCTGTTACATTTGGGGGAGAATATCAGAAGTTGTTCGTATTTTTGTAAAAACAATATTAACTATGAAGTCCCTTATAAAATTTCTATTGTTAGGAATTGTTTCCATCATGGCAATTCCCGCCATCGGCCAGAAATACGAATTTGCCCAATTTGGGCGCTATGCAGAAGCCAATGCCCAGTTAGGCAAGCCTGCCAAAGGAGAAAAACGTGTCGTATTACTCGGCAACTCCATTACGGACGGATGGCCCAAGACTCGCCCCGGGTTTTTCAAGGAAAACAACCTGATTGGCCGCGGCATCAGCGGCCAGACCAGCTACCAGTTCCTGTTGCGTTTCCGCCGGGATGTCATCAACCTCAAACCTGCTGTCGTAGTCATCAATTACGGTACTAACGACATTGCAGAGAACACAGGGCCCTATGTTGAAGACATGACCTATGAGAATGTCATCACCATGGTGGAACTGGCACGCTACAATAACATCAAGGTTATTCTGACATCATGCCTGCCTGCTGAAGGTTTCGGCTGGAGGAAAAGCATCACTGGAGCCATGGACAAGATACGCCACCTGAATGCCCGTGTAAAAACTTATGCCGACAAGAACAAGATTCCATACATCGACTATTTCAGTGCCATGGTCAATGCCGAAGGCACAGCCATGAAAGCCAACTATGCCAAGGACACCCCCGGTGTGCATCCCAATGCCGAAGGCTATGCCGTCATGGAGAGCCTCGTACTGCCGGTTATACAGAAACTAAGAAAATAACCTGTCATGAAAGCCCTTCTATTTGGTGCAGGGAAAATTGGCAGAGGCTTTATCGGTGCAGTACTAAGAAAATCAGGGTACGACATCTGTTTCGCTGATATAAACACGAAGCTCATTGACCTCATTAACACCGAAAAGCACTATGTTGTCCACGTTCTTGACATTAACAAATATGACGACTTCATTGACGGTGTAAGCGCTGTTCATACTTCTTCCGAACAACTTCTTAATAATTTTGCCACAGCCGATATCGTTACCACAGCCGTAAGCATGAAAGTGCTTCCTGCCATTGCACCTATTATAGCCAACGGCATAAAACACAGAATGGCTATACAGAATACGACTCCCTTGAATATCGTGGCATGTGAAAATGGCATACGGGCAACCAGTCAAATCAAAACCATGGTATATGCCCTCCTCGATGAAGAATACAGGATATGGGCTGACAGATATATCGGTTTTGCAGACAGTTCTGTAGATCGCATTGTGCCAATTACCACATACGACAATCCTTTGGATGTAGCCGTTGAGGCCTTCTACGAATGGAATGTTGACAAAACACAAATTAAAGGCGTCTTGCCAGATATCTCAGGGTTACATCTTACTGACGACCTGACCGCACATATTGAACGCAAACTTTTTACCGTCAACACAGGTCACTGTGCAACAGCCTTTTTAGGTAATCTCAGCGGATATACCTACATTCATGAGTGTCTTGCCGACACCAAGCTCAAAGCTACAATAAAAGATATCATGCGGCAAAGCGGTGACGCACTGATTGCCAAATTCCATTTTGACCGTCAAGCTCAGGAGAGATATATCAATATCGTATTGGAGCGTTTTGCCAATCCCCATATAAAAGATTTGACCAGCCGCGTGGGGCACGACCCCAAGCGTAAGTTAGGGCCGACACTGTATTTCTCCTATCCCATCTCCATGGCATTGTCTTTTCATCTTCCAACCGACAAGCTGGCCCTTGCGATTGCAGCGGGAATGACAGAAGAAATCAGCGGAGACCCTCAATGCAAAGAGATTAAGCAGCTTATCCTCCAGAAAGGATTAAAACAGGCCATTACAGATATCACTGGGCACACAGACCCCGTTGTCGTTCAACAAATTACAGAAAAATATAATTTACTCAACCAATGAAATACATTCAACTGTTTACCATATGCCTATGCTTTGGAGTATGCGCCACCTTGACAGCAAAGAGGAACAAACCATATCCTGTTCCTGACAAAAACAATTATGTCAACATTTCTTCATTTAAAGATATGCAGGCATATTTTCATTACTATCCCGACAGAGACATCATCATTTCCGCTCACCGTGGCGGCATGCAGGAGGGGTATCCCGAAAACTGCATTGCCTCATGTGAAAAGACTGTCCGGCAAATGCCAACCTTCATAGAATTGGATTTCAGTTTTACCAAGGATTCCGTCATGGTGCTCATGCACGATATGACCATCGACCGGACCACAAATGGTAAAGGACGTGTGGCTGACTATACGTATGAAGAATTACAACAATTCAATCTCGTTGACCGCAATGGCAATGTAACCAAATATAAAATCCCGACATTGCTTGAGGTACTGGAATGGGGAAAGGGCAAAGTTGCTTTCAACTTCGATAACAAATATATGAACACCAAAGGAATCGGCCAAGCGGACAAAGACCGCGCCATGAAGTATTTTATCAAACAATTTCTGCCTGGTGGCGACTGGTCAAAATACCACAACATGTTTGTCTGTCCACGGTCAATGGATGAAATGATGATGTACTGGAATAATGGAGTACACGACCTGATGTTCTGCATGGAAGTCAGTTCTCAGGAGCAATTTGACGCCATTGAGGCCAGTCCCGTACCCTGGGATCACATCATCGCTTCAAGCCGGACAGCAATGGACCCCAGGTTGAAAGGCTTATATAAGCAACTCCATGACAGAGGGGTTATGATTATCGTCTCCGTCACTCAAAGCGATGACAAAATTTCCAATGAGCGTAACCGCCACACAGCTTACCTCCGGACATTGGTAGACCAGCCCGACCTCATTGAGACAGACTATCCTGCCCAATGGATAGGACTTCCTACTGACCGCAAGACGTTAAAATCTCTCAGAAAATGAAAACCACGAAATCGTTTAACTACTGGCAATGGCGAGTCATCATCTGCTCGATGATAGGTTACTCCATGTTCTATTTCGTACGCAAGAACTTCTCTTTTGCCATGCCAGCTTTGTCCGATGAATATGGTATCACCAACACCAGTTTCGGCATCATCCTGTCGCTTGTAGGAATTATCTACGGTCTTTCCAAACTGGTTAACGGCATTATCGCAGACAGAGCCAACGCACGCTGGCATTTGGTCATAGGACTGTCCATTTGCGTTTTACTCAACTTTCTTTTCAGTTGGAGTGACAAACTCAGCACATTGATTACCGGTGACACACAAGGTGCCGATTTTATCAACACTATGATTGTCATTATGGGTGCCTTGCTGGTTCTCAACAATGTTTTCCAAGGTTGCGGTGCAGCACCATGCAACCGATTGCAAGTACACTGGATTCCGCAGAACGAATTGGCAACTAAAGCCTCCGTATGGAATATTTCCCACTCCATTGGCGCCGGCATCGTATCGGTGCTATGCGGCTATCTCATTGCCACGACAAACAACTGGCGTTATTGTTTTTGGATTCCCGGCATTATCGCTGCAATAGGCGTCTTCTTTATCCTTTATACTTTGAGAGACAGCCCAAGTTCCGTCGGCCTGCCGGAACTGCCTGACACCAAGACAGAAATTGACGACGACGACAGTCCTCAAGCCTTCAAAGCCTATCTTCGCAAGAAAGTTTTCGCCAATCCAATCATATGGATTCTTGCCTTGACTGACCTCTTTGTCTACATTGTGCGTTTTGCAATATTAGATTGGGGGCCTACGTTTCTTCAACAACGTGACAACCCACTTTCGCCAGAACTTGCGGGGTGGACAATCGGTATCTTTGAAGCTGCAGGATGCTTTGGAATGATTGCCGCAGGATGGATTTCCGACCATATTTTTGCAGGTAAGGCACAAAGGGTCTGCGCCATAAACATGATCCTCGTTGCCGTCTGCATGATAATCCTGCATATCCTCCCTGACACCATCAGTCCTGTATTGTTCCTGCTTATTCTCGCTTTGGCAGGATTCTTCCTCTATGGCCCACAAGTACTGCTCGGTGTGGTGGCATTCAAACAAGCCACTAAGAAGGCTGCCGCTTCAGCCGTAGGATTTATTGGTTTGATGAGCTATGGCTCAGTTCTGTTCACAGGCATCGGTTTAGGCTGGTTCTCCGATCAATTCGGTTGGGGAAACCTCTATATTCTCATGGCAGGCGTCGCCCTTTTAGGCGGGGTTTTAGTCAGCACATTGTGGAATATCAAAGATGACGGTTACATTCACGGATAGAACAATTCCCTGCTACAAAAAACATGAAAAAACCACATCCGCTGGTATCCCTGATACCTCTTGCCACGCTGATTGTCCT
Source organism: uncultured Bacteroidales bacterium (assembly GCA_902773055.1). GTDB lineage: Bacteria > Bacteroidota > Bacteroidia > Bacteroidales > Bacteroidaceae > UBA6382. Next base: position 34,841 of record CACYCZ010000091.1, on the reverse strand, counting down.
CATCTCGTTATCTATCTGGATATTCGGCAATGATGCTCTGATGGGAAGCAGTCAGATTTCCCTACTTTTTAGCACAGCGCTTTGCGTTGCTATATCAGTGGGAGTATATAAATATTCATGGAGAACTTTTGAAGAAGAAATTATCAACACCATCGGTAATTCTGCTATTGCCATCGTTATACTGCTGTTGATTGGTATGCTTTCTGCGTCCTGGATGCTCAGCGGCATAGTGCCTACACTGATTTACTACGGCATTCAGATTATCAGCCCTAAACTATTTCTGTTCATGACATGCCTGATATGCGCACTCGTCTCCGTCATGACCGGCAGTTCATGGACCACCATCGCAACCATCGGCGTGGCCCTGATGGGCATAGGGGAAGCCTTGGGTATCTCTGTCGCCTGGACAGCCGGAGCCATCATATCGGGAGCATATTTCGGAGACAAGATTTCGCCGTTGAGCGACACCACTATCCTCGCCTCAAGTTCCGCCGGCACAGAGCTCTTCACCCATATCCGCTACATGCTTTTCACAACCATACCCTCGTTTTCCATTTCACTGATTGTTTTTTTTATTGCCGGCTTGGCACTTTCCGGCAACGGAGAAACCCACATAGAAGAATACACCAGCCATCTGGCATCCACTTTCCACATTTCACTGTGGACACTCATTATTCCCTGTTTGACAACCATTCTCATCATCAACAGAATACCATCCTTGGTCACACTGTTCGTATCATCGGCAATGTGTGCCGTTTGCGCCCTGATTCTCCAACCAGATATTCTCTACGACATCGCAGGAGACCATAACCAGCTATCACTGCTCAAAGGGATCATCGTCATGTTCAGTACTTCCACATCGCTGGAAACAGGCAGTCAGGCCGTCAACGAACTCGTTGCAACAGGCGGCATGAGTGGTATGCTGAATACCATTTGGCTGATTATCTGCGCCATGATTTTTGGTGCCGTCATGGTAGCCAGCCGTATGCTGGAGAGCATCACACTGACCATTCTGAAATATGTCAAAAACACCATAGGGCTGGTTTCTTCCACTATTGGTTCAGGCCTGTTGATGAACATCGCAACAGGAGACCAGTTTCTCTCCATCATCATCACAGCCAACATGTACAAGAAAGCCTATCAAGACATGAAACTGGAGAACCGGCTGCTTAGCCGCACAACAGAAGACGGTGTCACAGTCACCTCGGTACTGATACCCTGGAACACCTGCGGCCTGACCCAAAGCACCGTGCTCGGTGTCTCCACACTAACCTACCTGCCCTATTGCATCTTCAACTACCTGAGCCCCTTGATGAGCATCCTTGTGGCATCAATCGGCTGGAAGATATACCACACCGGTGAAAAAAATAGCAAAAAAAGCATCGGGACGTAAAGAATATTCCGCGGTTTTCTTTAATTTTGCATTGTTAAAATAATTTATCAACAGTTTATGGACGATTATTACGCGGAAAACTTAGAGTAATAGAACAGGATGTTCACCAGTGTGTTCACCCCGTTCTGGTTTTTCATTATTGGAGGAATACACAATGCGAACATTTTGGAATATTAATCGTACAGTTAGCGCGTTACGAGCATGGCAGCCCAATTGCTGGATTCAGATAACATGCCCCAACGATGAAGATGAAAAATATCTTCTCGAAGAACTTAAAATCCCCGATTACTTTCTTGAAGACCTTAAGGATAAGGATGAACGCTCTCGTTACGACTTTGATGACGGATGGGTGCTCATCATCCTGCGCATCCCCTATGTCAAAGAGATACGCTCTCGCACGCCCCATACCACAGTGCCCATGGGTATCATCATCAAGAAAGATGTCTGTATCACCATCTGCAACTGGGAAACCAACATGATGATTGACTTCGTATCATACCAGCAGAAGCGCAACGTAGGTTTCATCGATTCCGTTGACTTGACCTTCCGTCTGTTCTACTCTGCCGCTGTCTGGTATCTGAAAAGACTGAAGCAGATCAACACCCTGATTGAAGAATCCAAACGTAAACTGGACCATAAAATCAGCAACGATGACTTGATTGGCCTGCTACGCCTGCAAGATAGCCTGACCTATTTCATTACTTCCATACGCGGCAATGAAACCCTGCTGTCAAAACTGAAATTCAAACTGCCCGTCGACGAACTTGACGCCGATTTGATTGAAGACGTTACCATTGAGATGAATCAGGCACGCGAAACCGCAAACATCTACTCCAATATCCTTGACACAACGATGGATACCTATGCCAACATCATCAACAACAACATGAGCAGCGTCATGAAAACCATGACATCTTTCTCCATCATTCTCATGTTCCCAACGTTGATTGCCAGTTTGTTCGGAATGAATCTCATCAACGGTATGGAGGAGACATGGTGGGGCTTCCCACTAGCTTGCATCATCTCACTTGTCGTTGCCGGAGTATCGCTCTTCATTTTCCGCCGCCGCTCCTGGGTATAAGGCTCACCCATACCCTTGCACCCTTTTTCGGACTTTCAGAACACCATTATCAAAAAAAAATGCCTTTTTTTTTGGATATTTGAAAATTTATTTGTTCTTTTGTAACTTGTTAAGGTATACCCGAGACCAACGATATTAATAACTTTCAAAAGTAACGACATGGAAAATATTCCTAATGAACTAACGGAAGAGCAACAGCTCCAGACGTCCTCCACTCCTACCAGTGACACCCCTGCGCCAGAGGCCGAGGCAGGCACAACAGTTGCAGAATCTCAGACTCCTAAAGAAGTGACCAACCCTGAACCCATTCAAGCCGAAGAAACTGCAGAATCACAGCCTGATACATCTTCTGCCGAACCCAAGACAGAAAAAACTGAAACAGAATCGACTGAGGCCAAACCTAACGCCGAGGAAACCCCTATACCCGTTCCTGACGATTCTGCCGAGACAGAGGTTGATGACATCGAAATACCCAACATTGAGGATGACGAGGAAGAAAAAGAAATAACCGTGCCCGATACTAATGAAGGTATTATTGAACGCCTTAAAACATTGGCTGAAAATGCAGAACAAAGCGAGAAAGCTGAACTTGACGTTCTGAAACAAGTATTCTATAAACGCCTCAAGGAAGAAAAGAGCCAAGCACACGCCGAATTCATCAAGAACGGCGGTACAGAAGAAGACTATCAGCCTGAAAATGATCCTTTGGAAGAGGAATTCAAGAAAATTATGAGCGCCATCAAGGAACAGCGCAACAAACTACTGATAGCAGCAGAAAAACAAAAGGAACTGAATCTTGAGAAAAAGAAAGTCATCATAGAGCGCATCAAGCAATATCTGACAAGTCCCGAAGATGCCAACAAAGCCTATGAGATTGTACGCGGTCTGCAAAACGAATGGAAAGAAATCAAGCCCATTCCTATTGCTGCAGCCAATGAGATATGGAAAAAATACCAGTTAGTCGTAGAGCAATTCTATGACCTACTGAAGACCAACAATGCCCTGCGCGACTATGACTACAAGAAAAACCTTGAGGCAAAAACAAAGTTGTGCGAAGAAGCCGAAGCACTACAAAACAATCCTGATATCGTACGCGCTTCACGCATCTTACAGGAACTGCATCAGGAGTTCCGCGAAATAGGCCCTGTAGCCAAAGAACTGAGAGAAGAACTGTGGAATCGTTTCAAGACAGCCTCATCGGCTATCAACAAACGTCATGCACAATACTTTGAGCAACTCAAGGAAAAGGAAACAGAAAACCTCCAGAAGAAGACCGAAATCTGCGAGAAGATTGAAAACATTGAGACAGCCAACCTCAAGAATTTCTCGTCATGGGATGACATCTCTAAAAAGATTATAGAACTGCAGGCAGAATGGAAGACTATTGGGCGCGCAACAAAGAAAATGAACAACAAAATCTATGAGCGCTACCGTGCAGCCTGCGACAACTTCTTCAACAAAAAAGCTGATTTCTTCAAGACCCAGCGCAAGACATTCTCGGAAAACGTAGCAAAAAAAATAGAACTTTGCGAACAGGCCGAAGCTTTGAAGGACAGTACAGAATGGAACAAGACAACCGAAGCCCTCATTGCCCTCCAGAAAGCTTGGAAAGAAATCGGCCCTGTTGCCCACAAGAGTTCTGTCGCACTGTGGGAACGTTTCAACGCAGCGTGCAATGCTTTCTTTGACCAGAAGAAGAAAACCTTAGGTGACCAAAAGAAAGAAGAGCAAAGCAATCTCAGCGCCAAAAACGAAATCATAGAAAAACTCAAAGCCCTTGTAGAAACTGGCAGCGACGCTGTAGCTGATAAAGTCAAGGAACTACAGGCAGAATGGAATAACACTGGTCATGTCCCCTTCAAGAGCAAAGATAAAGTCTACAATGCCTACAAGGAAGTATGCGATGAACTATATGCCAAGTTCAACCTGCGCCAACATCGACAGGGTTACAATGCCCCCCGAAACACCGACAAGGCAACCGACGGCAACAATCTGTTCCGCCTGTATGAAACCAAAAAGGCTGAACTGACAACCTATGAAACAAACTTCTCATTCCTTACAACCAATTCTAAGAAAGGAAATGCCTTGATTGACAGCATGCAGAAGAAAATAGACTCACTGAAGGCTGAAGTTGAGAGCATCATGGAGAAAATAAAGGAGGAACAGCAAGCCCAGAAAAAAGCTGCAGAAACAACAGAAGCAACTCCTGCAGAAGAAAACAACTCCCAACAGGAAGAGAACTAAAACAGTTCCCTTCCATCATAATATGGCGTCAGTTTTGCCTCCGTGACATGACTGACGTCATTTTTTCATTCACTAAAGCTAATATCACATATTAGACCACAAATTTCTGCACATGGTAAAATTCATAAACGCCATAGACTTCATCGTGCTCAATCTGGGACATGCCCGCACCATACATCCCTGGGGGAACAAGGACATCTCGTCACCCTTCATCCGCATATATTATGTCAAGTCTGGACGCGCCATCCTGCATTTGCCTCAAGGTGACATGGAAGCTACTGGCGGGCACATGTATCTCATTCCCTCCTACATTCCCCATTCTTATGAATGCGACCCCGGATTTGACTTCTATTATCTTTTTGTATACCAACGTTCACTTCAGGAAAGCCCTTTCGACAAATACCACTTCCCCACAGAAGTACGCTCCAACGAAGCAGCCCGGCTGCTTTTTGAGAACTACTGCATGCTCTATCCACAACTTCATCTGCCAACCAGTAACGCTGAAGCATTTGACCGGCACCCAGCCTACCGCGACTACGCCATTGCCTACACCCAAATGGAAGACTACAAACGGATGCAATTGCATGGACTCGTAGAAATCATTTTTTCCTACTTCATGAAACACGCCGAGCCACAGACAATCATCAGTGACGAACGAATCAGCCGACTGCTAAACTATATACAGCAACACATAGAAGAGCCGATAACAATTGAACAGATGGCGCACCAGGCATGCCTGACAAAATCTTACCTTATCCGAGCCTTCCACAGCAGCATAGGTATCACACCACTGCAATATGTAACACGCAAGAAAATACAACAAGCTCAAATGCAATTGCTCAGTTCAGACCTGAGTATTAATCAAATAGCAAAATCTATAGGATTTCATGATACCTCCTACTTTATTCGTCTGTTTAAGAAACACATCGGCTTCACACCAGAGGAATACAGGAAAAAGCTCATCGGATAGGATTATATTCCACACGAATAGGATATAATTGACTAATTTTATCTATTTCTATAAGTTTTCATAGGATATTATTGCGTTTTCAGTAAAGCATTTTATAACTTTGCGTCATAACATAAAACAATAAGAGCGTTATGACCAAGAAAATCATTGCACTCCTTCTCCTTTGCAGTCCGTTCAATGCACTTCACAGTATGGCAGGAGGATTGATGACCAACACAAACTACCACATTGCCTTTGACCGCATGTTTGCACGCGGTACTACTTTCGACATTGATGCCATCTACAGCAACCCTGCCGGCCTGGCTTGGGGACATGAAGGCTGGCAGCTGTCATTCAACGTACAAAAACCATTTCAATACCGCGACATTGAAGCTTCTCTAAATCAGCCTTACGCAACAGTTGTCGGCATTGAACGGCATAAGTTCAAAGGGAAAGCTACTGCTGACCCCTTCGTACCCGCCCTTTTTGTGTCCTACAAGCATAATAACTGGGCTTTGGGCTTCATGGCTGGCATCGTTGGGAGCGGTGGCAAGGTAACCTATAAGGAAGGCATCCCCATGTTTGCCGTACCCGTTGGAGGCATGATGAGCCAAGTTGCTGCAGGTATCAATGCCCAACTACCTGCCGGATACCCACAAGTTCCAGGCAACTTTTATAACCAAGATGCATACATGCAAGGCAAACAATATATTTATGGTATACAAGCTAATTACACCTATCGCTTTAACAAACACTGGTCGGCAGCCGTAGGGTTACGTGCCAACATATATAATGGCTTCAACCGTGGCCATGTCTACGTTACCAGTGACAATCCCATCGTACAAAATGCCATGGGTAGCAGTGATTTGCTGCGCTTAAACCTTGATGTTGACCAGAATGGTGTGGGCATCAACCCCTTGTTCAGCATTAACTACAAGTTAGACCGCTTCGTCCTAAGTGGACGCTACGAATTCCGCAGCAAACTAAATATCCCCAACGACACCAAGACACTAAGCATTACTGCCGCACCAAGCCTACAGCCTCAGCTGGGCAATGTTGCGCCCTTGGCTGCGCCCTATCAGGATGGTGTGAAGACCCGCTACGATATGCCTGCACTACTGACCTTAGCTGCAGGTTATGAGTTCATCCCCAACAAACTGCGCGGAGCACTGGAATATCACTGGTTTGATGACAGACATGCCAAGATGCAGGGCAACCGCCAAAAAGAGCTCAAGCATGGCACTCGTGAAATACTTGCCGGTGTGGAATGGGATATCAACAAGACTTTTACCGTCAGTCTCGGCGGCCAGCGCACCGACTACGGGCTTAGTGATCAATACCAATCCAACACCTCGTTTGCCTGTGACAGTTACTCCATAGGATTGGGTGGCGCTGTAAACCTCAACAAACACCTCCGTCTGAACATAGCCTATTTCTGCTCACTATACAGTGACTATTCACGCCAGACCGAATACATGAGTATTCCCGTCAGCGAGACCTACTCGCGCACCAACAATGTCTTCGGTATCGGCATTGACTATAAGTTCTGATTGAATTAGAAGAGCCACGGCGACAGAATAAAGTCAAGAGACTTATCCTTTCTGTCGCCGTGGCTCTTTTTTTATTTCCGCATTCTTGACGTATCCACTTCGCCACGCTTTTTCTCCTTGTAACCACCAAACTGATATGCTACAGATATGCCCGCAACACGATAACAAGAAAATTCTGTACGCAGATTCTGGCCTGCCCATCGGCATATCGGCGAGATACTACGCGTTTGAAACACATCGTTGCAATACAGATTGACCACAGCCTTATGTCTGGCAAAAGCATAACACAACGCTATATCAACATCGCCCGATGCCGGCAAGTCCATTGAGCCCTGAATTGCTTTTGAACGAATAAAACCATTAAGCGACAAGGTCAGGTCACGATTCCGAAAAAAGCGGAATGTACTACGCAACATGGCCATCCCGTAAGCAACGTTACGGTCAAAAGGACTATCATAATAGTCACTGTCCTTCTCACGCATCCATACCCCAAAGAGATTCATGCGCGTGTCCATCCACCACCCTATTTTAACAGGTACTGATGCCATCATTCCCACCTGTTGCATAAAATCAGAGTTATTGTGCTGGTCTATCTCGGCAAGACGTAACGGAGATTGGTACATTGTCTGCATGAAGCGTCTTCTAACATGGCTGAACCACATACGGAAGAAGTATTTGCCCTCATACACATGCATCAGTCCTATATCATAACTCTTGGAAGGATGCAGCAGTGGATTGCCTACTATTTCATCATATCGCCCTCCGTAATAGCTTGTTGCTTCCTGCATAGCCCAAAATTCAGGATAGCTCTTATCGCTGCTTACCGAGAACTGCCAGACACGACGGCTCTGCGGAGTAAATGAGACAGTGACAGTTGGATACAGTTCCCACTCATTCCATACAATAGCATGATAGTGTTCGGCTGCCAGAGAAGCCTCCACGGAGAGTTTTGTACCAAAGGAATGATTCCCACCAACATACATATTCCACGTATCTTCCGTCCGCCTGGAGTTAAGGTTTTCCGGCAATGACTCCCGAACGGTATTTCCGACAGCGTCATAGTTCTGGCTGCTGTGATCAACAGTATAGGTATATGCCGTTCCATAATTCAACATCCAATCATACCGGAAACGATGTTCCTGCTGAATAAAGACCTTCGAACGGTTTATTCCTTGTGCATTGCTGCTGATAAAATCCATCTGAATACCGCCCATATTGCTCTTCAGATTCTGCAGGAAACTACTGCTGTAATACGTGATGTCAGCACCTATCTTGGTTCCCGTCGGAAGCTTATACTCTACATTCCCATTGTGCATGACATGCCTGTTCTCATTCGTCACCCGGGAGCACTGCAATCCCGTCATGTCACTGGCAGCATGGCCGTCAGCATAGTCCCCGGCATACGACAGACTCAACCGATGTTTCTGAGAAAAATCCATGTCCGCACCAAGCCGCCAGTCATATTTTGGCTGGGAGTCCTTATGCGTTACATTGTTCATGGTAATATCATATCGGTTGCCGTCAGCAAGTGTGTGTATTCCTGTCTTATACATCGTATAGTATTCCTTTCCGTGCTGCATTTTACAAAACGCATCCACGGAAAATTTTCCTTTTTTATATACCAACGACAAGCGTTCATTAAATGCTGCTTCATGCTCTGTCTGAACCGAGCCGAACAGTTCTCCCTGCAAGGCAGCATCACGGTCAGTTTCTTTATTCAATATGATATTTATCAGCTTGCCTCTCACCCCATAGTGTGCAGGTGCTGCATACATCATTTCTGCGTCTTTCAGCCTGTCGGCCGGCATACTTTTCAACAGACCTGTCAACTGCTCTCTTGTCATCGACGTCGCCTTGCCATCCAGCATTATCGTCACCGGGGTGCCGCCCAATTTCACGTCATCCCCGTCAGTCGTCACACCGGGCAGTTCTTTCAAAGCATCATAGGCATTGGTAACAGGCTTGCCCCTAAGCAGTCCCGGCATATTAAAGACGAGTTTTCCGCCCTCGCTTCTTACTATCGGTTTTTCCTTGACCAACATAATCTCCGGCAATGTTCTGATAATACTGTCTAATACACTCTCATTTCCTTTCCCGGCATCCAAGCTGTCATTCTGTGCAGGCATCTGTACAGACACTATTCCAGCCATAAACAACAATAGTAATAACTTCATCGCTTTTTTTGAGGCAAAGTTATGTTGCTTTCTATCTCGCCGGATAAGTTTTAGAGTTATGTAATCTTAACATATCGGAGGAGAAGTGTTATTTAGTCTTACCAAATAAAAAACGAACCGCGAAAAAGGCTAATTTTGTATTACATACAGACAAAGAAACATGAAACTGCCCCTTCGCACCATCACTATTCTTGTATGCACTGCGGTTGCAGCCGTTTTCCTCTATCAGGTCTACTGGCTGTGCAAACTCTATCAAACCCGCAAGCAGGAAATCACAGACTACATCATTGAGTCGCTTCGTATTACAGACTACAACGAAATGGTTATCCGCATTGCAAATATGTCAGAAAGCGGGAGTAAACATGGCGAAATCAGCTATGCCACAGGATACAAGCTCAATGGTGACAGTCAGTTTGTCTCCGCCGGGACGGTCACAACCATCCGCGAGAAAGGACATGATGCCATCATCTTGAAAGATGAGAATCTGACCGACACCATCACCATTCAGCGCAACACCCAAAAAGGCAAAAGGCACATGCACATAAATGTCCACTCCTATCCTACAGAGGAAAAGCCACAGAACAAAGCCTTGATTAGCGGCGGCGAAGGACTTTTCGGCAGTATCGCCGAAGACAAGAAATCTGCCAACGATTTGACACTGATGATGCAACAGGGTATACATGACGGCATTGACCTTTTCATGGAGCCTGATGCCGAGGTCTTTGACAGCATGCTGACCATCAGGCTGATGAGGCATCATATAAATATTCCCCACAGATTAGAACAGCTCCATTTCTACATGCAGACCTCCGACAGCCCTGACACCATTACCATTGACACTCTGAAAGTCATTTCCACGTCTCACTACACTCCTTCCTCCAAGGCCATACACTACGACTATCAGTACACAACCAGCCAACACAGCATCTATCGCCTATGGACAGAACCTGTCGACACCAGTGTACTGAAATCCCTGAAAGGTATTATCGCCATATCCATATTCAACATCTTCATTCTTATTTTCACTTTCTGGTATCTCATCCATACATTATTGAAACAGAAGTCACTGGATGAGATGAAGACAGACTTTACCCACAACATCACCCACGAACTGAAAACGCCCATTTCGGTTGCCTATGCCGCCAATGATGCCCTGCTCAATTTCAAAAAATGGGAGGACAGTAAGGCCAGAGAGAAATATCTCAAAGTTGCACAGCACCAGCTGAAACGCCTGGAAAGCATGGTAGAGCAAATACTCGCCCTAAGCGCCGATTCCTCCAAAATATACACCCTCAACAAAGAAACTGCCATAATTAAGGACATCGTTGAGAGCGTCATCGACACCCACAGGCAAAAGAGTATGAGTCCCATGACTATATCGGCCGTTTCCATTCCCGCAACAATGACTGTCTGTGCCGACCGCAACCAGCTTGCCCAAATGCTCAGCACCTTGTTAGACAATGCCATTAAATATTCTCCCCAAGAAGTCTCCATTCTTTTCAACGCACAATCAACAACCGACGGCACTGTCTCCATCTCCATTCAGGATCATGGCACCGGTATCTCTCCGGAACATCAGAAACACATTTTTGAAAAATTCTACCGTGTTCCAAACGGCAACCTCCATAATGTCAAGGGCTATGGCCTTGGGCTCTACTATGTATCAACCATGATGCGCCTTCATGGCGGAACGGTATCAGTACTGAGTTCACCCGGCAAGGGCAGCACCTTTACCCTGAAATTTCCGCCTGCACCGAACAGTAACCAGTTTCGGACGCCACTCTGCTTCATTGGGACTATGACTACTCTAATATCAGTAATTCCATGACTGACAATGCTATACACGTCTTGCTTGTTGAAGATGAGACAACGCTGTCGCTCATCATCAAGGAAACACTCGAAGAGCAGGGATTCTCCATTCAGACAGCTCAAGATGGGACAGAGGGTCTGAATCTCTTCTTCTCATCCCACCCTGACATTGTCGTTGCCGACATCATGATGCCCAAGATGGATGGTTTCGAAATGATACGCCACATCCGACAGCACGACACGCATACTCCTGTCATTTTCCTCACGGCCCGGACCGACATCAAGGATGTCGTACATGGTTTTGAAATCGGCGCAAATGACTATCTCCGCAAACCTTTCGGCATGCAGGAACTGATAATACGCATCAAGGCACTTACGGGGCGTGCCTACCTTGCGCCCGACAAGCAACAGGACGGTCACTGTTACCGCATTGGGAATTACCAACTTGACACACTTACCCAACAACTCGTTTTTTATCCCATCCTGAGACAAGGCGAGGCGTCCGTACACCCTGAAGTCATACCCCTGTCTCATCGCGAAGCCGAAATCCTCCACCGGCTGTGCCGTCATCAGGGAGAAGTGGTATCCATCCGGGACATACTCATAGAGCTTTGGGGAAACAACAGTTTTTTCAACACACGCAGCCTCCATGTATTCATCACAAAACTGCGCCACAAACTCGCCAAAGACCCGCAGATAAGAATCATCAACGTCAGAGGTATCGGCTATAAACTCATCAGATAGTATAAACAACCCTGCGGAAACCGACAGCCATCACCTGTGGGAAAAAGGAATGCTTTTAAAGATACTTGAGCCGGCTACATCAGTATTTCATGATAACAATTTACGACACTCCTTAGAAATCCGGCACAACGGCCTTAGAAATACGTTCATATCCCGATATATTCTATATTCCACGTCGCTGAACATACGTTCAGCATCGGTAAACATACATTTCGCAACGGAGAACGTACGTTCAGCATCGGGGAACATAAACTACATCGGGAGGTAAAATAACTTTTCAAGCGATACAACACCACTGATATGGCGTAAGGACAATTTTATCTCAACAGAGGGCAGACAACCCCATAATCCTTGCGCCACGAAATATTTCGGCAACGCAAGAACTATGCCATTAAGGACAAGCTCTTTCTGCAGCATACAAAAATCCAGACGAAACACATACTTTTCGTCCGGATTGGTTTAATGGAAAAAATTATTGGATATAGTCTTTCTCAACGCGGTTGGTCAGACTGATGAAATCCTGTACACTAAGCTGTTCAGGACGCTTCGTCAGGAAGGAATCAGCAAGCAGGGCTGCATGATCGTTGCGACATTCCCTCTCATTGTCAAGCTGCGCCAGCAAGGGACGGATAGAGCCTCTCATCATCTTGCGCCGCTGATTGAACACAACCTTGACCAGTCGGCGAAACAGTTTCTCATCGCAACCCAACTCCGTCACATCATTGCGCATGAACCGTATCACGGCACTCTTGACCTTGGGAGGCGGATTGAACACGGTTTCAGGCACAGTGAAGAGGTATTCAACATGATACCAGGCCTGCAGGAACACGCTCAGTATGCCATACGCTTTATTTCCCGGCCCTGAGGTCAATCGCTCTGCCACTTCCTTTTGAATCATTCCTGTACAACAAGGTATCAGGTCCTTATAATCCAGAAGCTTGAAAAAAATCTGACTGCTGATATTATAAGGATAATTGCCGGTCAGCACAAACGGTCTGCCCTTAAACAAAGCCGTAAGGTCCATTTTCAGGAAATCACCCTTCACTATCTTGTCACGCAGCTGAGGTATGGCATCATGGAGGTATTCAATGCTTTCCACATCAATCTCTACGACTTTCATCTCGCGCCCCTTGGGCAGCAGGTACAGGGACAAGGCTCCTGTTCCGGGCCCCACTTCCAATACGGGCAGATTGGGACAAACATCCACGGTGTCGGCAATGCGCCGGGCTATCGTCATATCGGTAAGGAAATGCTGGCCCAGATTTTTTTTAGGATGTACTCTGTTCATTCGCGGCTTTTTCGTATTTTTGTACTTGATACAAAGATACGGATTTTATTCCGTTAACAATGGCGTTTTGAAGAAGTATATTGCAACGATATTAAAGATCCTGTTCCCCTTCATCCTAGGCGGAGTTATCCTGTATTGGATGTATCGGGATTTCCCCTTTGCGGATCTGGATGACATACTTTTCCATCAGATGCATTGGGAATGGATGTTCCTGTCGTTCATACCGGGCATTCTGGCACAGGTCTTCAGAGGGTTGCGTTGGAAGCAGGCACTGGGACCGCTGGGAGAATTTCCGCGTAAGAGCGTATGCATCAACGCCGTCTTTATATCCTACGCTGTCAGCCTCATTATACCACGCAGCGGGGAAATCATGCGTTGCGGTATCCTGAAATCCCATGACGGCACATCCTTCGGCAAGTCGCTCGGCACTGTCATCACCGAGCGCATGGTAGACAGTTTCCTCATGATGCTGCTCACCGGAGCCATCCTCTTGTGGCAACTGCCGGTTATCATGGAATTCTTCAACCTCACAGGGACCAGTTTCTCGGCATTGATGAACAGATTTACCACCACAGGCATCATTGTAACCATTGTCTGCGCCATCCTTATCATTGTCATGTTATTCATTGCCATCAAGCAATTCTCTGTAGCCAAGAAAATCAACGACGGTATCAAAGACATCATCGACGGTATCCTGTCGCTCAAGAAGATACACAACATCCAACTATACATTTTCTATTCTGTTGGTATCTGGGTAGCCTATTTCCTACACTACTGGCTGACTTTCTACTGCTTTGACTTTACCACCGACATGGGGCTCACTGCCGCCCTGATATCCTTCTGTATCGGCAGTATAGCCGTTATCGTACCGACACCAAACGGAGCTGGCTCATGGCATTTTGCCGTCAAAACCATTCTGGTACTCTATGGTCTGGAGCAGATCAATGCCGTATCCTATGTTCTGATTGTACACTCCGTCCAGACCCTCCTGATAGTTGCCTTAGGCATCTATGCCCTGTTTGCACTGCAGTTTTTCCATCCAAGGAACAACAATCTCGGCAAGGAGGATACCCTATGAGGACACTCACCCCGCGCAAACTCATTGAAATATTCTGTTCACTGGCCTTGGCCACAGGAATACTGTACTGGATGTATCGGGACTTCCCTTTCTCACAGGTTTCCGATACCCTCTGCCACGGCATTCACTGGGATTGGATGCTGTTCTCACTCCTCTTTGGCATTATCCCACAGATACTGCGTGGGCTACGCTGGCGACAGGCTTTGGAACCACTCCATGAATATCCTTCACGCCGCAACTGTATATCAGCCGTATACATGTCGTTTGCTGCCAGCCTGATTATACCACGCATCGGTGAAATTTCCCGATGCGCAACCCTGAAGAAGATGGAAGGCACCTCATTTCCCATTTCCCTCGGCACCGTTGTCACAGAACGCATCATCGACTCCGCATTGGTGTTGCTCATTCTGTTTGTCACTTTCGTATGCGAATTGCCTGCCTTCCTGCGCTTCTTTGGCACCATAGGATTTACAGCCGACAGCTTCTTTGAAAAATTCTCCGTCGGCGGTATCACCATATCATTAATATGCCTGACTCTCATCATCGGCGGACTGATATACATCTTTTACCGACTCAAGACATTCAACAAATTCCAGGATGTTTTCAAGAAATTTACCCAGGGACTGGCTTCGGTACGACAGGTACACAGCATTCCACTGTATATTTTCTATTCCATCAGCATCTGGGTATGCTATTTCCTGCATTTCTTCCTGGCATTCTATGCTTTTGACTTCACCAGTCATCTCGGCATACATGCCGGCCTGCTGGCATTCTGCATGATTACCGTAGCCGTACTGGTTCCCACGCCCAATGGTGCCGGTCCATGGCACTTTGCCGTTAAAGTAGTGCTCATGCAATTCAGCATCAGTGTTGCCGATGCAATCCTCTTTGCTCTAATTGTCCATGCCCTGCAGACATTACTCGTCATTGTGCTGGGCATTTACGGCTACCTCACCCTGACCCTGTCTGGACACAAATCCCAAGCAGACACCCCACATTGAACATCATAAAACAATATAACAAATAACACATCATTATGGAAATTAAAAATCTTGAGCCAAAAGGCATTTGGCAGAATTTCTACCTTCTCACACAGGTTCCGCGCCCTTCAGGACATCTGGAAAAAATCCAGGCTTTCCTGCTGCAATGGGCCAAGGACAGAAATATTGAAGCTTTCAAGGATAATGCAGGAAACATCGTCATGCACAAACCGGCCACTCCAGGGTATGAAAACAGGAAAATGGTAACCTTTGAGGGACACATGGACATGGTTCCCCAAAAGGCAGCCGATTCCAACCACAACTTTGAGACTGACCCTATCGAAACCTATATAGATGGCGACTGGGTAAAGGCTAAGGGCACTACTCTGGGCTCTGACGACGGTATGGGCGTTGCCACCGCCATGGCGATATTCGAAGACAACACGCTTGAACATGGTCCGCTGGAAGCCATATTCACCGTAGACGAAGAAACCTGCATGTATGGCGTCAGCCACTTGGAACCAGGCACACTCAAAGGTGACATCCTGCTCAATCTGGACAACGAGACCGAAGGCGAATTTATCATAGGTTGCGCCGGTGGTATGGATGTGGCAGGCGAACTGGATTACAAGGAAGCCGATGCCGAGGAAGACGACATTGCCATAAAAGTTACCCTGCAGGGTCTGAAAGGCGGTCATTCCGGACTGGAAATATCACTGGGCAGAGCCAATGCTAATAAACTCATGGCCCGTCTGCTCCAAGACGCAGTACAGGAATTTGACGCTGACCTCGTATGCTGGACTGGTGGCAATATGCGCAACGCCATCCCTAACAGAGCCGAAGTCGTACTGACTATCAATCCTGAAGACAAAGCTGCATTCGAAGCTGCCGTGGCAGAATGGAAACAAACCTTCATCAACGAATACGGCAGTATTGAGGACGAACTGGAACTTACCATCGAAGCTACCGATATGCCTGAGAAAATTGTCCCGACAGAAATACGCGATAACATCATCAATGCTGTCATGGCATGCCACTGTGGAGTACTGCGCAACATACCAGCCATACCTCACATCGTGGAAACATCATGCAATCTGGGCATCGTAAAAATCGCTGCCGGAAAGATTGAGACTGATGTCCTGGTACGCAGCTCATGCGAAACAATGCTTGACTATCTGGCCGATGCCGTCAAGGCTGCTTTCTCCATGGCAGGCATGCAGACCAGTTTCGGCGGACGCTACCCTGCATGGCAACCCAACAATGACTCTCCTATCGTTGCCGTCGTAGAAAAAGTATACAAGCAGGTTAACGGCGAAGAATGCAAAGTTGAAGTCGTTCATGCCGGTTTGGAGTGTGGCATCATTCAGACCGTCAACCCGAATATGGATGCTATCAGTTTCGGCCCCACTCTGCGGTCACCTCACACACCGTTTGAGCGCTGTAACATACCTTCAGTTGCCAAATACTACAAATTCGTACTTGAACTCCTGAAGAACATTCCAGAAAAATAATTATTTCACAAATCACAGTCAAGCCCTGCTAATCCCGCAATGGGATAGCAGGGCTTGACTGTCTTATACAACGAGGCAGGCGGCAATATTTCTGCCATTTACCCTCTTGCAACAATATCCTTAAAACCATGCTTCCAGCAGAAAGACTATTTTTCTTCCCTTCAAGCCGAGGCAGGTTTTTTAAACATTTCTCTCAGGAATACTTAACAAGACTGTGTTTAATGCTTCTTATTCTGTAATAACGCATAGATTCTTTTGTTTCCTATTTCATATCCTGATTTCTTTTGTCATCACCATCATAGAAGCAAAAACGACATTCGGTCATTTACGTTTTTTTTGAATTGATTTTGAAGAGAAGTTACATATTGTCTTAGCTGTCGTTCATACTTTTCTTTTTTCGAGGAAGAAGCATAAGATATTTTGCGTTTATACTCATCTATCCGACTTCTTTCATAACTCTCTATGTTTGCAAATCTGCTTGTTCCATTTGCATATACGTGCATCAGTTCAAAATTTTCATGTGCGTCAGCACCTGCAGCACTTTATGAAAAATTCAACCATGGTACTTCACTATATCCAGAGAAGGAATCCGCAGACTTGCAACCATAGAACAGGAACATCAAAAGTATGATAACAGGCAATAACTTCATGCGAATTGCATTCTTACTTTTGAATCTTGACTACTGATTTTACGATATTAGCTTTGTCGTGCACACTCTGGTCCATGGCATTCTGTATATCATCAAGATCAAATACATTTGTCACAATGCCTTTCAAGTTAACCTTACCCGATGCGACGGCATCAATAGCCATCGGATAAATATGGCGATAGCGGAACACAGTCTTGAACGTCAATTCTTTGTCTAACGCTAAGCTCATAGGCAGAGTCATTTCTCCTGACTTGGAATAACCTACAAGAACTATAGTGGCCCCCTTCTTGGCAACACGAATAGCCTGTCGCGTAGTTATCTCCGTACCGGCAGTTTCTATAACCAGATCAACCCCCTTGCCATCTGTCAACCGGCTGACCTCAGCCTCAACATCTGTTTCCTTGGAGTTGATTACTTCCGTAGCACCCAGTTCCTTGGCTTTATCCAGGCGCTTCTGCATGATATCTACCTGTATTACTCGGGTTACACCTTCAGCTTTCAGAGCCATCATCGATACCAGGCCTATACAACCAGAGCCAAAAACCAAGGCTGTCTGCCCTGCATGGGCCCGTCCTTGATTGGCTGCATGGAAGCCAACGGCAAGAGGTTCTATGAGCGCCCCTGCCATAGTATCTACGTTATCAGGCAATTTGAAACACAGATCTGCCTCATGGGCAACATATTCCTGAAAAACGCCGTCAACAGGAGGCGTAGCAAAGAACACGACATCCGGGCACAGATTATACTTGCCTTGACGACAGAATTCACAATGACCACATGTCTTGCCAGGCTCAAGGGCTACACGGTCACCCACCTTGAGGTGGCTGACTGCCTTGCCAACCTCCACAACCGTACCACCTGGTTCATGCCCTAAAACGAACGGTGGCTTCACTATGTAATCTCCGATGCGACCTGTCTCATAATAATGCATGTCAGACCCACATATACCGACATACTCCAACTTGACAAGCACCTCGTTATCGGCAGGCTGAGGGATGGGACGTTCTGTATAACCCATCTTTCCGATGCCGTTCATGACGGCAACTTTCATCATTCCTTTCATAATAGTTTTTTATATTTTGTTTTGTTTTCTTTCTGCTATTTCACGTACAATCTTGTTATAGGTCTCCTTGTTCAGTCTGTAAAAAAGCAATATAACTGCTGTAATAATCCACAACACACCCGGCACGGTACTGAATGCATGGTGAACCACAGCCTTTACCATAGCAGACTGCTCCATATTGGCCACATAGCCTGCACCATCCATAGCCAGCGCCAGTAGGGAGGTTCCTAATGCCATACCAATTTTATTGCCTAAGGAGATAAACGCATACTGAAATCCGTCGTTACGGATACCGGTTTTCCATTCTCCATATTCTACACAGTCAGGAATAATAGCATAGATTGCCGTATTGAAACCGGAGAAGAAAAACTGCGCCAAGGCTGCAAAGGCATAAAACAGCACGGGGGTCGTGCGTGGACTGAAGAAATAGAGAAGTATCATACTCACCCCCATCAGGAGGGAAAAGACCGATGCAGCCCACCCTTTATTGTGTGTCCAACGAAAGACTATGGGAAAGAGACCTGCCCCGATAACAGATGGAATGATAATAACCAAGGAGAAAAAGGAAAACAAGTCTTCGTTACCTTCTACATATTTAAAATAGTATATCAAATCAGCATTTCTGCCATATAATATGAATCCAAACAACAACTGGCCTATCACTGCCAGTTGGTAGGGGCGGTTTTGCGCCACGGCTTTCAGTTGAACCGTCAGTGGCAGTCTCTGGGTTTTCGGAACGGCAACAACCTCACGCGTCTTGGCAAAGCAGAACCAGTGACACAACAGGAAAATCATTCCATAAATTGCAGCCACGGAAATAAATCCTCTGGCACTGCTGAGCGTTCCGTCACCAAAGAATTTCACCAGCGGAACCGTGATAATGTTGATTATTCCTATAGCTATCATTGCTGCCACAGAACGTGAAGTGTTAAGCTGAGCCCGCTCGTCTATATCCTGAGTCATGGCACCACACAATGTTCCATAAGGCAGATTGACGCAAGTGTAACCCAAGACAAGTATACAATAAGTTACACTCATGTAGATAATTTTGGCTGTAGAACTCCACTGAGGATGAGCCCAGAAGGTCAACACCAAGACCACGGCCGTAAACGGAGCTCCTATCAGCAGCCAGGGCCTGTAGCGCCCCCAGCGGGAATGGGTCATATCGCTCAAGGTCCCGATAAGAGGGTCATTCACAGCATCCCACACTCGTGCCACAAGCATCAGTGTGGCCACCGCTGCCATACCGATACCAAAGACATCGGTATAGAATATCATCAGGAATGCCACCACAAAGCTCCAACTGAAATTACATCCCACATCGCCAAACCCATAAGCCATCTTACTTATGAACGGCACTTTTGATGCTGTCGTCACCGCCATTTTAATGAGATTGTTCTTTTTTGATATGACAAAAATAAATAAAACTTCAGACTAAATGTCATTATTTCACTTTTTTCTCTCTTGATTTCAGCAAAGTTTTCCTAACTTTGAAAGTAGAATACAAAACATATAAAAATATATCTATTTATGAATCGTAGAAGTTTCTTGCAAAGATCTGCAGCCATTGCCGGAGCTGTATGTCTGGATTTCCCTGCCTTTGCCGAAAAGGTGAAGACTTTTGGAGAACCCCGACTGAAAATCGGCATTCTCAGTGATGTTCACATCAGGTATAAGGAGGATACAAAATACTTTGAGAAAGCGTTAAAATACTTCCGTGACAACAATGTAGATGGTGTCCTGGTAGCCGGTGACATTGCTGACTGGGCTCTTGAAAGCCAACTGAAATGGTTTGCTGATACCTGGTACAGCGTATTCCCCAAGGACAAGGCTCCCGACGGCCACAGAGTTGAGAAACTCTTTATCTACGGCAACCACGACATTAAAGATGCCAAAGCCATCCTGAAGAAATATAAGGTCACCCGCGAGCAGGCTGAAGCCGAAGCCATCGGTCCAAGACGGGCAGAGATTTGGAAGAAACTCTTCAAGGAGAAATGGGCACCCATTTACATGAAAGACGTCAAAGGCTACAAATTCATCGGCGGCCACTTTACCACTTTCGACGGCATCAACAACCTGCAGGAGTTTCTGGATTCGGTCAAGAGCCAGCTCCCAACCGACAAGCCGTTCTTCTACTTCCAGCACATGCATCCCAAGGATACATGTTCCGCTCCCTGGACATGGGGACAGGATGACGGCAAGACTACTGCTGCATTGAGCAAGTATCCTAATGTCATCTCTTTCTCAGGCCACTCCCACACACCACTGACCGACGAGAAAACCATATGGCAAGGGGCCTTCACCAGCGTAGGCACTGCCTCGCTATCCTATGTCATCCCCTTCGGCGGCAGGGAGAACTCCACACATACCGGTGACAAATCAGTCATCCATTCACAAATGAAGAAAATTGATACCAAGGACGGCAAGCATGGTCAGCTCATGACAGTATACAGCGACCACATCACCTTGGAACGACGCGAGTTTGTCTACGACCAGCAGCTGGCCGACAACTGGATTATCAACCTTCCCTACGACGGCGACCGCGAACTATCGTTCGAAAGAAGAGCCAAGACAGCCCCTGTGCCTCAATTCTCCAGCGGGTCCAAGGTTACCACGACACGGGCCATGGGCAAAGACCGTCAGGACAAGGAAGAAGACCAAATAACGGTTCACTTCCCCTCCGTACTCAAGAAGACCATGGGTACGCGCGCCTTCGAATATGAAATACAGGCAGAGATTGAAGACTACGACACCTGCAAGATTATGTCTACAAAGCGCGTATTCTCCAAGGGATTCTACCTCAGTGAAGATAAGGACGAGGACGAGGTCATCTGTCCGTTTGCCGTCAGCGAACTGGCTGCCAACAAGAAAGTACGTTTCTATGTCCGCCCCGTCAACAGCTTCGGCAAGATGGGAGAACCCATTTGCTCGGACTGGGTATCCACAGCTAAGCCCAAGAAAGCATAACAACAAGAAAGGAAAAACAGATTGGCACTATAGCCAATCTGTTTTTTTGTATTTGCACAGACTGCCCCTGCCGGCAGAAAGCAGATACCGATACTCACATTTCCTACATATACATCAACTTTTATTCCCCCGCATAGGCACAAGAAGGAATCCCGATCGCTACACTATCACGATGAAATGAAACAACTCTGCAAATTGATTTCAGACTACATGGGGTTACTGGTACTGCTGTCAGCAGTACTGGCGTTCTGGCAACCCAATTTGTTCAGCCACCTGAAGACCATATTGATTAATCCCCTGCTGGGCCTGATCATGTTTGGCATGGGGTTGAATCTCAGGTTCACCGACTTCCGTACTGTATTCAGCCGCCCCAGGGATATTATAACAGGATGTACCGCACAGTTCACGGTGATGCCCCTGCTCGCATGGGTGCTGGCTCAGGTCTTTGCCCTTGACAAGGCATTGGCCATTGGCGTAATACTCGTAGGTTGCTGTCCGGGCGGAACGGCATCAAATGTAATTACCTATCTGGCCAAAGGCGACCTGGCCCTGTCGGTAGGCATGACCGCCACTTCCACACTGCTGGCTCCACTGATGACACCGCTACTGGTATGGCTATTGGCTGGAACAGCTGTCGATGTCAATGTCACAGGCATGCTGATGAGCATCCTTTGGGTTGTCATCCTGCCCATCGTGCTCGGTCTGACGGCAAAGCGTCTCTGGCCGCAACTGACAGAACAGGCCACAACCTGGTTGCCGGCCCTGTCGACACTGGCCATCTGCAGCATAGTGCTCATCGTGATTGCCGCCAATGCCCCGAAACTGCAGGCAGGGGGACTGACCATCATCATGGTCGTGATACTCCACAACGTATGCGGCCTCTGCCTGGGTTATACCATCGGCAGATTGGCAGGTATGACCGCCACGAAACGACGAGCCGTCAGCATCGAGGTCGGCATGCAGAATTCAGGCCTGGCCTCAAGTCTCGCCACACTCCATTTTGCCGCCTACCCCATGGCTGCCATTCCCGGTGCCGTATTCAGCGTATGGCACAACCTGAGCGGTGCCATCGTAGCCCGTCTGTACACAAGGAGCCAAACAGACAAATCCCCTCTTGTCAATCCAAAATCATAACGACATCAGCCTGTCAGTCATTTCTGACCAGTATGGTATGACATCCTCCAAGCCTGAAAAATCTATGTTTCGCATCGCGAAACGTACATTCACCGATGCGAAACATACGTTCAGCAACGGGAAACATACATTCAACATCGGTAAACATAAACAATATCCCCAGGACGACGCTTCTGAGAAGCAGTCAGGAAACAACATCTTCCACTATCCTGAAAACAGAAGAAAAACATATCTGCCTGACAATAGCATTGGTGATTGGCAAAACAGAAATAGGGCACTGAAAAATTTTCAGCGCCCTATTTCTGTTGGGATACCCGGACTCGAACCAGGAAAGGCAGGACCAGAATCTGCAGTGTTACCATTACACCATATCCCAATCGTTATCACCTGCAAAATTACAATCTTTTCCATTTCCCGCAAAATAAAATCAGAAAAAAAATCAAATAACCTAACTTTTTTTACACGGAAGGTGTTTTGGCATGGTTAATGTTTTATTATTTCATGCTGATTTTCCAATTTACATCATAAATTAATCCCGGAAAAAGATTAAATTTGCAAATTACATAAAGACTATTAATGCGTAAGAAAAAAAACAAACTTGTAGACACCATTGTCGATGCCATTCAGGACAAGAAAGGCCAGAATATTGTTGTAGCTGATTTTCAGGACATACCAGATTTCATTTGCACCCATTTCATCATCTGTCAAGGCAACTCACGACCGCAAGTTGAGGCCATTGCCCGGAATGTCGGCGAATATACCTATGCCCATGCCGGCGAAAAGCCCATTGCCGTCAGCGGAGAGAACAACGCCCTGTGGATAGCCATTGACTACGGGGACATCATGGTACATATCTTTGAGCCACAGACCCGAGGTTTCTACGACCTGGAACACCTATGGGAAGATGCCCGCTTAACCGAAATACCGGATCCTGACTCTATTTCCAACCAATAAAATTAATCATTTTTTCAGATATGAGTTCAAAGAACCCCAACAACAATAAGATGAACATGCCCCGATTTAATCTGAACTGGGTATATGCCATCATTATCATTCCGCTTGCATACCTCCTGATTACCGGCAACTCCAATAACTTCAGCAACTTTCATAAGGAAGTCAGCTATTCAACCTTCAAGTCGTATGTAGAAAAGGGCTATGCCAGCAAAATCAATGTAAACAAAGGCGAAGGAATCGTCACGATGTATGTCAAGAAGGATTCGGCAGGCAAGATTTTCGGCAATGCAAAACAGGCCGATGAGAATGCCAATGTCACAGCAGAAATCTCCAGCGTGGAAAATGTTGACAACTTCATATCAGAACAACAGAAAGCCAAGCACTTCAACGGGCCGGTATACTACGAATCTGGAAACAGCATTTTCAGTTCCGTCCTTATCAACCTGTTGCTACCCATCATATTCTTCTTCTGCATCTATTGGCTGTTCTTCCGCCGCATGAACGGTGGCGGAGGCGCAGGGGGCGGCGTTTTCAATGTAGGCAAGAGCAAGGCTCAGATATATGACAAGGAAAATGGCGTACACGTCACCTTCAAGGACGTAGCCGGACAGGATGAAGCAAAACAGGAAGTTCAGGAAGTCGTCAAGTTCCTGAAGAATCCACGTAAATATACCGAGCTGGGAGGCAAGATTCCCAAGGGAATTCTCCTTGTAGGCCCTCCGGGGACAGGTAAGACCCTGCTGGCAAAAGCCGTTGCAGGCGAAGCCAACGTTCCGTTCTTCTCCATCTCAGGATCAGACTTTGTCGAAATGTTTGTAGGCGTAGGCGCCAGCCGTGTCCGCGACCTGTTCAGACAGGCCAAGGAAAAGGCACCATGCATCGTCTTCATTGACGAAATAGACGCTGTCGGACGGGCACGAGGCAGAAATCCGAACATGGGAGGAAATGATGAAAGAGAAAACACCCTGAACCAATTGCTCACAGAGATGGACGGCTTTGTACCCAACAGCGGCATCATCGTCCTGGCCGCCACAAACCGTGCTGACATATTGGACAAAGCATTGCTCCGGGCAGGGCGATTTGACAGACAAATACATGTAGAACTACCCGGATTACCGGAACGCAAGCAGATATTTAACGTCCATATGAGACCGCTCAAAATGGACGATACCGTAGACGTAGACCTTCTTGCCCGGCAGACACCGGGATTCTCCGGTGCCGACATCGCCAATGTCTGCAACGAAGCAGCACTCATCGCTGCCCGCCGTGACCTGACAGCTATCGGCAAGCAGGAATTTCTTGATGCCATTGACCGTATCATCGGCGGTATGGAAAAGAAGACCAAAGTAATGACAGCCGACGAGAAACGCACTATAGCCATACACGAAGCAGGCCATGCCACAATATCCTGGTTCCTGGAATATGCCAACCCACTGGTCAAAGTCACAATAGTACCGCGCGGACATGCACTTGGAGCTGCATGGTATCTGCCAGAGGAGCGCACCATCACAACAAAAGAGCAAATGCTTGATGAAATATGCGCCACACTCGGCGGACGGGCGGCCGAAGAACTTTTCACCGGCCACATCTCATCAGGCGCACTGAACGATTTGGAAAGAGTCAACAAATCGGCTTTCGGCATGGTAGCCTACCTGGGCATGAGCCAGGAACTGACAAACATCTGCTACTATAATACCCAGCAGGAATACAGTTTCGACAAACCATATTCTGAAAACACCGCCGAGAAAATTGACGATGAAGTAAAGAAACTGATTGCAGAACAATACAATCGCGCAAAAACAATATTGCAAGAGCATCAGGAAGGCCATGCCCAATTAGCCCAACTGCTTATTGAACGCGAAGTAATATTTGCTGAAGATGTAGAGAAAATCTTTGGGAAACGCCCTTGGAAGAGCCGGTCGGACGAACTGATTGAGGAAAACGACAGACTGCTTAAGCAACGCGAAGAGGAAGAAGCCCAAGAAGCCATCAAAGAAGCTGAAAGAAGAGTTCAGGCCGCTGGCCTTACACCCGGGACTGCCACTCCAGAGGAGCAGCAGGAAAAAGAAACATCCCACCCTGAAACAGCGCAAAGCGATAGAACAGAAACAGACAACAGCAACAAAACATCTACTGAAGATGAATAATTTTATCAAACGGACACTTTCAGGCATTCTATATGTTGCCGTTCTTGTTGGGTGCATCGCATTCGGGCAGAACACTTTCTGCTTGCTATTTGCCCTTATTACCGCCCTTGCCCTGAGCGAATTTGACGAAATCATCGAAGCGCACGGACTGGCCGTTCCTAACAAAACGGTTAATGTCATTTCGGGAGTATATCTGTTTTTATCCGTTTTCCTTTATATTACCCGTAACTATTCCGAAATAATCTTCATGCCCTATCTATTTTCTCTGCTCTTTATCATAACCAGCGAGTTATATCAGAGGCAGAATCATAGATCACTGGCAAATTGGGCATACGCCTTGGCTGGACAAATATACATAGCCCTGCCATTCACCTTGCTCAACTGCATTGCATACACCCCCGAAAAAGGATACTCCTGCATCATTCCCCTATGCATCTTCGTCTTTATATGGCTGAATGACACGGGGGCATACCTCTGCGGCAGTTTGCTGCACAACCTTATCCCCTATAAACTCGCACCTCACATCTCTCCCAACAAGACTTGGATTGGCAGCATCGGAGGCTTCGTCATTGTAACTGCAGCAGGGATCCTCCTCCATTATCTCACAGGCACCGCTACTACATGGTTGTGGATGGGTCTTGCTTTAGTCATCGGTGTCTTTGCCACCTATGGTGACCTCGTTGAAAGCCAGATTAAGCGGGAAGTCGGAATCAAGGACAGCGGGAAATTTCTGCCCGGCCACGGTGGAGTTCTTGACCGCTTTGACAGCGCTTTGTTTGCTATTCCCGCTGCCATTATTTACATTTATTGCACTCATTTTCCTTTGTAACAATATGAAATACTTTTTTTCCTTCATACTCTTTATCGGCATACTTTCAGGGATACACGCTCAACACACTGCAAAAGATGCCATCTTCGCTGACTTTAAATTATCCGGAAGCAACCTATGCAGCTACATTGAGCCTGCGAACATTGTTTACACCGATGCTCCTAAAGGCTACAAGCCCATTTACTTGAGTATGTATGCCCGGCATGGTTCACGCCATCTCTCGGTTTATAAAGACTATGAGGAACCTCTTGCGCTGCTGAGAAAAGCATACAGCAAAGCATGCATCTCAACACTGGGAAAAAGAACTATGAGTGTCATTGACTCCCTTGAGCGAATGGCACACGGGCGCATAGGAGAACTTACCATCGTAGGTGCCCGGCAACATCAGGGCATTGCCAAAAGGATTTATGAGCACTTCCCCGAATTATTTACAAACAATACCCACGTTGACGCTCTGTCCACCCCTCTGCAACGCACCATGATGTCGATGGTGAACCAATGCATCACACTCAAGGAATGCTGCCCCCAACTGACCATCAAGACAGATGCATCCCAACATGACGTATGGTATATGGATACCCAAGATGCTACAGCATACAGATACCGTAAAACTCCCGAAGCTGTCAAGGCCTTGAAAGAATACACCAAGAAAACGATAAATCCCGACAGGTTTGTCCACGCTATCTTTACCGATGAGCAATTCATCAAGGAAAATGTCAACCCAAGAGAATTCATGCAGCAAATGTTCACACTCGCCAACATGGTCCAAAATGAGGGTATAAATTTTGACATCTACGACATCTTCAAGCCTGAAGAAATATTCAGTCTATGGAAAAGGGACAACTTCAAATGGTACATTGAATATTCTTTCAATCCTCTGACATACAACAAAGTTCCATACACTCAAGTTTATCTGCTTCGCAATATCATTTCTGTGGCCGACACCTGCCTGATGTCTGCACAAAACAACATAACATTACGGTTCGGCCATGAGGTGGACTTGCTGCCACTGGCCTGTCTGATGAAACTCAAGGACACCGACTATTCAAGTACCAATGGAGATGAGGTTGCAGAACACTGGCGCAACTATAATATCTACCCTATGGCAGGGAACATACAATTGGTGTTTTACAGAAAGGCTGGCAGCCCTGACCTGGTAAAGATATTGCTCAATGAACGTGAGCAGACCATTCCTCTGCATAGTGCCACTGCGCCTTACTACAAATGGGAAGATGTCCGCAACTACTATCTCTCCATCCTGAATCAGGCGCCGAAGGAATAGACTTTATTTTTCAACAACTTGCATATCATTTCTGCGGCATGGCGAGGAGCTCCGGCCTCTCCAAGCTGTCGGGTCATCTCGTCATAGCCTTCCGCTACACTTGTGCGCCTATTGCCATCAACCAGTATCTGGGATAGTTCGTACCGCATCATGGCCGGATTGACCTCATCGCCTATCAGTTCTCTGACCAATTCCTTGTTTACGGTCAGATTAACCAATGATATATATTTTACTTTCAGGAAATAAGGTTTGATTTTCCTCACCCATTTGCCCATGGGAATATAATAGCACACGACTTGAGGCACACGGAACAATGCCGTCTCCAAAGTGGCTGTTCCAGATGTCACGAGTGCAGCTTCTGCATTCTGAAGGATAGCAAAAGTCTGTTCTCTCAAGATAAAGAAACTCTCTTGAGGCAGCGCGATGTTCTCCCTGTCCAGATATTGCCAGTAATCATTGTCGGCAATATCGGGTGCACCTGCCACAACCAACTGGTATCCCTTTTCGGCATACGGCAAGGCGGCCTTGACCATACGGAGGAAATTATCCTTGATTTCCTGCATGCGACTACCGGGAAGCAAGGCTATGATGGGCTTGTCCTTCATACCATTACGGGTCAGGAACTGAGGACGGTCAGCTGGATGCGTTTTCTGATATTCACATATTTCATCTACCGAAGGATTGCCGACATAGTGTATCTTGCACTGATGCTTTTCCTCAAAGAACGGCACTTCAAACGGCAATATCGAGAAGCATTCATCCACATAAGCCTTTATCTTTTCGGTTCTCTTTTCCTTCCATGCCCATACTTTGGGCAAGATGTAGTAATACACTGGTATGCTTGTATTCTCTTTTACAAACTTGGCAATCGACAGGTTGAAACCAGGATAATCCACAAGTATGACCACATTGGGATTTTCCTCCACGATAGCCTTTTTGCAAGCCTTCATGGCCCTCAAGATTGTCTTCAGGTGCATCAGTACGGGGATAAAGCCCATAAATGCGATGTTTCGGTAATGGCACAGGCATTTGCCTCCCACTGCCGTCATCTTGTCGCCACCATAGAAGACAAACGTGGCCGAAGCATCCTGCTCCTTGATAGCCTGCATCAGATTTGACGCATGCAAATCACCACTGGCCTCGCCTGCTATCAGAAAATATTTCATAAATTCCAGCCTGCCATTTCTTCCATCAGACTATAGTCAGTCTCATCTATCTTTATCGGCGTGATTGCAACATAGCCTTGGTCTAACGCCCAGTTGTCATTCAAAGTGTCGTTCGGATCCCTGTCAATATTCACACCTCCGAGCCAGTAGTAATCCTTGTTATAATAGGTTTCATGTCTGGTAAACTCATCTTTCCAGACCCCAAGGGCCATTTTACATATTTTGATTCCCTTATATGGAGATACTGGCGGAAAGTTTACATTCAACAGAGAGCCGTAGGGCAATCCCTTTTCCAGCACCATCCTGACGATTTGCTGCACATAAGACGTCATCGGGTTGAAGTCTGCATCCTCGTCAAAATCGCATAAGGAAAAAGCCACCGAAGGTATACCATGCATCGCACCTTCCTTCGTAATGCTTACCGTACCTGAATAATGTTCATTAATCGTAGCGTTTGTTCCATGATTGATTCCGGAAACAACGATATCGGGGGTACGGTCAACATACTGGCTCAAAGCTAATTTTGTGCAGTCTGCCGGCGTTCCCGTACACGCATACACGGTCATGCCTTCCTCCTTCCTGACCATTTTGGCCGATATCGGCACTGTCGATGTTATACTGCATCCGGCAGCAGAGCGCGGCCTGTCGGGTGCTACCACGACAATCTCTCCCAAAGGGCGCAACATTTCTGTCAGACATCTGATGCCCTTGGCCAGATAGCCGTCATCATTGGATATAAGGATCAGCGGTTTCATTTACATATATATATTATTACTGACAAAGATACGAAAAAACTATCAATCATAAGGGGTTCTTCTCTCGGTCGGTGCAATTATGCCTTGATCGGCCAATACATATTTCCGCCATACTCCCCCGACGGCCCGTACCCAGAATGAATTGACGCTCATTTCACAAAGCCCATAATCACAGCCCCCGTCACATAATATCTTTTTATCGAAATCTCATGCACATGCAACTGCACATCAGCATGACATTTCAATACAGGCCGCTGAAAAACACACTCTGTACCATCAGAAATGGATTTTCTCCGCGATACATTTTATATTCACCGATGCTGAACATATGTTCACCGTTGCGGAATATACGTTCAGCGTCGCGGAACATACATTCAGCAATGGTAAACATAAACGTCATAGCGCCAATAACGCCTCAGAATGGCCTACAGAGCATATTCCCCTTAGCATATATACACAACACTGCAATCAGTGAGTGGGCTGACAACAGCTATGCAAGATTGCACACCGACCCGGAAAATGAAAAGGAAATCTATTGGCTGACAATAAAAAAACATCTTTTTTCCTCATTTACCACATTTATATTTCACATTTTATTTGTATTTTCGCACTTAATGAGCATCAATACATAATACGTTTATGAAGAAAATAACTACATTTACCCTATTTGCCCTTGTCCTCTTTTTATCAGCCTACGGCAAGGGATGGAACGATAATCCCGTCATCGCTCACCGTGGTGCATGGAAGAACACCGGTAACCCTCAAAATTCGCTGGCATCATTCCGCGATGCGGCACGCATGGGCTGCCACGGCAGCGAATGCGACGTATGGTTTACCAAAGAAGACTCTATGGTCATCTTTCACGACAGCAAGCGCAACGGAAAATTGATTGAGGAAACTCCATTTGCCGAATTACGGGCTCAAAAACTATCCAACGGCGAAACCATGCCTACTCTGCAAGAGTACATCACCGAAGTGTTGAAGCAGAAAAAGACCAAGCTCATCATTGACATCAAGTCATCCGTCAAGGACAAGCCACGCACCATCAAACTGGCACTGGCCATAAATGCTCTCGTCGAAAAAATGGGCGCCCATGACTGGGTTGAATATCTTGTCGGCTATATGCCGGCCGGTGTAAACCTGCGGAGTGTCACCGACCTCCCCGTTGCCTATCTGGGCAAATGGAAGCAAGACGATCCCGAATGCACCCCGGGGAACATCCGTCTGCAGGGTATCAAATGCCTTGACTATCACAGTAAGCAATACAAACGCCATCCCGAGTGGATGCCTGAATTCAAAAAAATGGGGCTGCACTTCAACGTTTGGGTCGTCAATAAGGAAGACGAGATGCTCTACTTCATGAATCAAGGCTTCAACTACATCACAACTGATGAACCAGAACGCCTGCTACAGGTACACAAAGCTAACAAAAAAGCCTACAAGAAGGCATTACAAGGGCTTTAGCCAACAGCAGACATACCCTATACAGCCAAATAGAATTGTTAAATCCATCACAAAACCACTGATAAAACTATAACATATGAACAAATTCTACGTTACATTATTATTTTGCACACTGCTGGGCATTACCCTGCTCCACGCAGAAGATGAATATAACGTCTACGGCAAAATTACCTGCTCCGGCGTAGGCGTTAAAGACGTTGTCGTATCTGACGGCTACAATTTCACACAGACCGATGCTGAAGGAAACTATTACATCAACACAGACAAGAAGAACGGCTATATTTTCTATGTCATCCCATCGGGTTACATGCCATATACCAGCGCCAGTTCAGAAACGGCAGATAAGATTTTCCCACCCTTCTGGCAAGCCATGAAATTCCCAAACACACCCTCTAAGGTTGAGAAACACGACTTCAAACTGAAGGTTGAAAACAACGAAAACCATATCATGTTCTTCCAGGCTGATCCTCAGGTCGGCAACCGCAGCGATGACAATGACTACAACCAGTATACGACGACCTACTTTCCACGGACAAAGCAGGAAATAGCTGCAGCAGGCTCCACACCTATATATACAACCGTTTTGGGTGACCTGTCATGGGACTATTACTGGTATTACAAAAACTATGATATTGCCAACTACAAAGCTACACTCATCAACAACTACAACAGCTTTAAGATGCGCCACTTCGCCGTCATGGGTAATCATGACCACGACGGAGCTACTCCACAAAGCGACAACACTGACTTTGCAGCCTCTGCCCGCTTCCGCCAGATTATGGGACCGAACTGCTATTCTTACAATATTGGAAAAATACACTACGTTGTGTTGGATGATATCATCTACAAGAACACCCGCACCGAAGGAGCCTCCTATGTTACCGGCATCGTAGGTGACCGAGACTACACCCAGGCCTTTGCCGATGATCAGTTGGCATGGCTGGAAAAAGACCTTTCCTATGTTCCCAAGGATGCCACCATCATACTCAGCGTACATTGCCCGCTATGGGGGCTCAACGCTTCATTCGTGCCCAATGTCATCCTGTCTAACAATACGACCCAGAAAGCCTGCAACCTAATGAAAGACTTCAAGGCCGTTCACATTCTCTCCGGACACAGGCACAACACCTACAACATAGAGCCTACCAACTACGGTTTCAACAATATCTTTGAACACACACTTGGTGCCGTAGGCGGCAACCTCTGGTGGGCTGGCTACTACTCCGGCCACACCAACTGCAACGACGGAACCCCCGGTGGATGGCAAATGTTCTATATTAACGGTGACACCATCACATGGCAATTCCATGACCTTGAAAACAACGGCAATGCCCAGTTCCGTGTCGTTGACGGCAATACACTCAGAGAATTCTACAAGACCAACGCCACCATACAGTCCATCCGCAAGACATTTACTTCCCGTCAGGACTACTCCACATTGGAAGACAATGTCATCCTGGTCAATGTATTCAACTATGACCCGAAGTGGAAAGTACAGATGTTTGAAGGCAGCAAGGAACTCACCGTAACACGCTGGCGCTGTGAAGACGTATATCACACACTTACCTACGATATTCCACGCTTTGAAGCCAAAGGCACCTACACTACAGACAATGCTACCAACTGGAACCTGCATTCATTCAGGGCAGTGGCAAGCAGCCCCACCAGCAGCATTACTGTCAAGGTCACCGACCGCTTCGGCAACATATATCAGAAAACGGTCACACGACCTATCCCTTGTACTATTGAAGCCCTCACAGCCGGCAACGAAGAGATGATCCTGACTGATATTCAGAAACGCATGAATGCACTGGGCCAGACCAACATATACAGCAACAACTGCAGCATTTGCGTTGAATCTGCTTCAGAAGGTGAGGTAAAAATCACCAATGTCAATGGCATGACAAGCACTCATAAACTGCAGAACGGGCACAACACATTCCCCGTACAGAAAGGCATCTATATCGTTACGGTAAATAATGAAAGTACTAAACTTTTTGTAAAATAAATTTTTATCTCTCTTTCTTGAAGGAATCGGGACAAAAGTCTCGATTCCTTCTTTTTTTAGGATACTTTTATTTATCTTTGTCATGCTAAAGTTCTCTGAAGCATGAGGTTTATCCTAATCATATCACTGCTCTATTGTATTGCTAAGGCCCCCTCTTCTGCCAATACACAGACCATCCCTGAACCACTCTTAGATATCAGTTTTGGGCAGTCTGGCCTCATCCTCGGAGGCACAGATGCTCCCAACCACACAGGTGCCCCTTATAACCCTATCAGCGCACAGACTATCTACGACCCCATACGCGACAGGTTTTATGGCGCCACCGACAATAATGAGAACGGGTACTACTATGTCATGTATGACGCCGACGATGCACTTGGACAGACTTTCTGCAAAGAGGTGACATGGGAACTACTCTTCCGCCTGGACGATCAGAAAACGCAGAATGCCACAAAAACCACAAAGAAGATTCTCAGTAGTCAGGAAGCCGGCGGCTGGAGCATCATGTACACCTCCGGAACAGGCATATCTCTGGAATACAGCACCACGGGAAACAAGACAAACAGTATCACAGTCTCTGAGGATAACATTGTGACAGGAAAATTCTATCACGTTGTCGCCACAGTCAGCAAGGTCACCAATAAAGCCAGTATTTTTATCAACGGCAAACAGATGGCCAAAGACATCGATATCTCTGCCGATGAATTCATATACGGAAACTTCGGCAATCCCAGGAGGCAGAAAAACATGTGGTTCTGTCTTGGTGGAGACAATACCAACAGTCTGTCACCGGGCCCATGCCAGTTGTCATCCCGTGCAACATTTGTCTTTGCCCGCATCTACGGAAAAGCACTTTCCGACGCAGAAATCAGCAAACTTTACGTCGACGACATCAAATATTACACCGAACCTGCCATACCCGCTGTTGGTAATCCCCTTATTCTTGATGCCTTTTTCAGCAAAGACAGCACCGTTACTGACATGTCCCCCTATGCCGCCCCCATAGGCAGTAACAGAGCTCCACAGACCCGTTATAATACCGAACAGAAGCGTTATGAAGCAACGTGTTCAAATCCTACTCCGTTTAATTTCTTCTATCGCGACTACTTCTACGATCCTTCCATTACCTCGCAACTCGGCGATGCTTTTTCCTTTGAAGTATACTGCAAATTAAACAAACCGTCTGCTGACCCTCAAAACCCGCTCTCATGCCAGCAGGAAGGCGGTATCGGTATCCAGTTCAGCGGTTCGGCAGGAAATCCCACCTTTGTATGCAATACCTTCGGCTATCATACCTCTACATCAAGGATGGGTGCAGGCAACGGAACCTTGGCGACACAACAGCTTGTCGTCAACGACTACTGCCACATTGTCGGCGTATATGACCGTTTGGGCAAATCCACAAGTCTATATGTCAATGGCACCCTAAAGAACACTGCTACCTTGGATGCCGGTGACAATCTCTGTTTCCCCTTTGCCGGCTATCAGTGGTTCGGCATCATGGCAGACACGCGTGCCAACATCACCCACTCCAGCAACGACTATCCCTTCAACGGTGACATGTCCATAGCGCGCATATGGGGCAAGGCGCTGTCTGCGGATGATGTCAAGGAACTCTATT
>CACYCZ010000090.1 GCA_902773055.1 uncultured Bacteroidales bacterium | reverse complement strand
TCAGTTGATAACCTCTTTGTTCGGTAGTTCAATGGTAGAAGGGGCGAGTCGTGCGGTGACAGTTCCCTATCGAGCATTTGTCCTAGGAGTTTTGATGATTACTCTGTTTCTTAATTGGAGAAACAAAGTATCATCACCTCGAGAGGTAACTATTATTTGGATTTACTGGGGACTCCTGCTGATTAGAATGGCTTATGACTTGACCATTAGGAGTGACCTTCCCACAATAGATCGGAATCAGAGGAATACCCAGGTTCTGCTTATGTTCGTTCAAACTTTACTGCCATCAATTGCTGTTTTTAAGAGTTATAAGTATATTGATGTCAACAAGCTTCTGAATTGGAGTTTTATTGCTATTTCTGTTTCAGTCATAGTGTCAATGTTTGTAAATACGCAGATGTTTCTACAGGCGTCTTCTGACGAGCGGCTCACTGCGAACTTGGCACTTAATAGTATTTCCACTGGTCAGTTAGGACTCTCGGCGTTAATAATATCAGGGTTTCTATTGACACAAAAAAAGCAATCAATCTTAAGTGTTGTCGTCCTTGCTTTTTTGGCATTACTTGATTTAATCTTTATGCTTCGGGCTGGAAGTCGTGGCCCCATTCTCGCTGGTATTGTTGTCATCGCTGTAATAATTCTATCTCTATCTAAATACAAAATCATCAACTTGATAGCATTATTCATTTTGGTTTTAGTGTCGTATCAGTCTTTAGGTTTTATTGAAGGCTTCATTGATGATATCGCTCCCGTTTTACATAATCGCCTTTTTAGGGATACACTTGATGATCAGTTCTTAGGTAGAGACTGGTTCTATCAATACGCAATTGACGCTTTTCTCGCCAGCCCTCTATGGGGGAAATACTTTGCGGTCTATGTCAACGGAGGAATGTGGTGGTGCCATAATATCATTTTAGAGTCCATGATGCAACTCGGCCTCATTGGGTTATCGTTGATGCTTTTTGTTATTATTTCTGCTTTTATTAAAACATTTCGTGTTGTTAGTTTCCGTAGTCCTTACTTTTGGATTGCTCTATTGCTAATTCAAGGGATAACTGCGGCAATGACCTCTGGCAATTTCATTACAGCAGAAAAGATTAGTCCCTTGTACGTATTCCTTTTTATGCCACTTGATGGACATAATTTGTCAATTCTAAGAATTATGGCAGATCCTGCAAAATATAGATTCCGTTTAATTCATTAGTATTTACCAGATGTTTGAGACAAGTAACAGATTGAAGGTATGCTTGGTTTTAAATGGTGCGCCACATTACCGGGCCTCAATTTTCCGATTGATTGACGATACGTTCGATTGCGAGTGGTTCTTCGCACGCGGGAAAGACGGCATCAAACAGCTCCCGCTCTCTTTTTTCAAGCATTCTCATTATCTTGATTCAAAAAGACTTTGGAAAGCATTGTGCTGCCAACCAGGAGAAGCAAGAGTTCTATTGTCTAAGAAGTATGATGTGTTCCTCATTTTGGGTGAGATTGTTAATGTTTCATGTTGGTGGGGGATGTTCCTTCATAATATTTTCAATCATCGACATAAAGTATATTACTGGAGCCATGGCGTATTAGGAATGCATAATCAACCTAGGCGTTTTTTTGATAAACTGTTCTTTAGTTTCCCCTTTGCTTCTTTTGTATACGGCAATCGGTCTCGTGAGAACCTTATTAAACTCGGCATTGATAGTAGTAAGTTGTTTGTTATTCATAATTCAATTGACTATGAACAACAAGTTTCATTTCTTTCCAAATTGCAACCAAGTGATATTTATTCAAGTCATTTTTACAACACAGATCCTGTTATTGTCTTTATCGGGCGCCTAATTAAGGACAAGCAGTTGGGAATGGTTTTGGATGCGGCAAGCATCGCAATTAATACAAATAGACCTTTTAATATCGTTTTCATTGGAGAAGGAGAGGACAAACTATTATTACAACAGAAGACGGAGTATTATCATCTTCGGGAGCGAGTTTGGTTCTATGGCGCTTGTTATGATGAAACTGTCCTTTCTAGGTTATTATATAATGCCGATATCTGTGTTTCACCTGGTCCTATTGGATTAACGGCTATTCACGCTATGACTTATGGCTGCCCAGTTATTACCCATGACGACTTCGATCACCATGGACCAGAGCATGAGGCTATCATCAAGGGCGTAACAGGTGATTTTTTTGAGTATGGCAATGTCTATAGTCTTGCCGCGGTTATCAATGAGTGGTTAGACAATCATTTGGATGATCGAGAAACAGTGAGGGAGAATTGTTATCTTGAAATCGGCTCAAAGTGGACGGCTCAGTATCAAATAGAGGTGCTAAAGAATCATCTAAAGGCGTAAACCGTTTATTGTTATTTCGGCTCATTTCAACAAGAGAACAAATAATGGTATTCCGAGAGTAATCGTATGAATATTCTAATAAATGCGTCCAATCTTAAAATTGGAGGAGGCCTTCAGGTCGCAGATTCAATAACGCGTCAGTTGCATTATTTTCAGGATGATTTCTTTGTCGTCATTCTTTCATCGGAATTGTCATATCTGGAAACTGAGATTTGTTCGGAGAATGTCACTGCTTTGACTTATGATATTCAAAATTCTTTGAATACTCTTCTTAGAGGTCGCGATGCCTTTCTTGATTCTATTGTCGAGAGTAGCAGGATTGAAGCCGTGCTTACTATTTTTGGGCCTTCAAGATGGGAGCCGAGGGCACTGCATCTTTGTGGTTTTGCCCGACCCCACCTAGTTTTTCCTGAATCGCCATTCTGGATTAATTCTAAACCGACTCTTCTTCAACGCTTATATATTTCAGTTATAAGCTACTTTTATAAGCGGGGTACCAACTTGTTATACTCCGAGAACCAGTCAGTCTCTAGTCGTGTCGAGATTAGATTCCCTGGGAAACGATGTGAAACTGTGACGAACTACTATAATCAGGTATTTGATGACTCTTCATTATGGGATCGAATTCAACTTCCGGAATTCGATGGGATAACAATACTTAATATTGGAGCAAACTACGAACATAAGAATCTTAGCATTTGTAAGGAAATAGCTAGTTTTTTTATCGAGAATGAACCATGGTTTCATTTTAGATTTGTCCTAACTCTAACGC
>CACYCZ010000089.1 GCA_902773055.1 uncultured Bacteroidales bacterium | reverse complement strand
GTTGAATAATAACTCGTTTTTAGCACTTTTTGTATTTCTGACTTATTGTTTTGCATCCGACCCAACCAAATTACACAGAGTCTTTTCCGTTTAGTACACCCCCTTGCTATATATGCGCAACATGGACTAAACTTATTCCTCTTTCGCCAGGACTTTAAGATTTTTCCACTACAACGAACGGATTATCTAGGGAGGGGGCTGCACCCTTTTGCGGGATGCAGGCGTTATTTGTAAACTACAGGATGGTAAACTGCGAACTACAGAATTTTATTTCTGTAGTTCGCAGCTGACAGCGTGCTCCCCTCCCCGTATTTATGGTATGATATCTGCCATTCAGCGACGAAAAGCCCGACTGATCCGCTTGGCCAGTCGGGCTTTTTCTGCACACCTACATGGAAGATCAACCTATTATCTTCCTGAGGTCGTTTTTATCTGCATCTCTTGCAATGCTTTGAGTTTTTATTTTATGCCGTATTTCTTCAGGATTTTCAGAATGGGTTTCTCTATAGACCGTTCCCATACGGAGTAACCGTTGTCGTTGGGGTGTACGCCGTCGGCAGTAGAGGATTCGCCGTTATGAAGGGCGGCATCGGGATGAATAAAATAGACGTCCTTGTATTTTTTGCATGCTATCTTCATCAGGCTGTCGGCTACGGCACGACGCTCTACGAACTCATTATGACGGGCCATATTGAAGTTTTCTCTCTCCCAATAGATGGTCTGCTGGAATATCAGCGGCTTTCCGGGATGGGCTTTTACCATACGGTCGACAAAGGTCAGAAGGCGCTCCTTGATAAGCTGGGTATTGGGGTTGGAGAAGGGGTCGAAGACATAGGCATCGGCATCAACATTCTCCATAACTGTGGCGAAATAGGGTTGCATCTTGCAGTTACCGCTGAAACCGAGCGTGATGGGCTGCAGACCTGTGCGGCGCATAAACTGTACGGGATAGCTCATTCCTGCACGCGTGGTGCTGACACCGTGGGTAAAGCTGCTGCCATGAAATGCAATTTTGTGGCGGAAGGGTGATGCAAGCGGTGAGATGGTGGCATCCTCGGGGATACATATCTTACATGAGCGCATCTCGGAATAGATGGGGAGATAGAGCATGCATTCCTTCTCGCCTTCGGCCATATCTGACACGATGGTGATGATCCTGTCGGCATTATAATGGTTCTGAGGGAAGTCGTTCATACCGGCCCACATCCATTTGCCGTCTTTCTTGATATAAAGGTCAAAGCCGCGATAGGAACGGTAGGAGTCGTTCTTCACTTCCTTGAAGTCGGCAGACGCGCCGATAGTCCGGGCATTGGTCTTAAAGAGCACGGCCAGACCTGCCGGCACACGGCATTGGAAATTTTCGCCGGGTGTAAAGCCTTTGTACTTCATGGTGTCTACCCTGTGATAGGGGTTGGGGGTATTGAATGCCTTGCCCACCAATGTCATGTCGGAAGCCTCGATGCGCTTCCATTTAATCTGGGCACTTGCAGAACAGACTGCAAGTACCATTGCTGCTAAACATATCAGTTTTTTCATATCGTTTAATTTTAATATATGTATTTGAGTGTAAAATTACACATTTTCGCATATACGCTATTTGACGAAGGGCAAAAAAAACGGGTACAGGAAAAATTCCTGCACCCGGGAAAATATAAATACAATAACTAAAAAGGTATGCTATGCCTTCTTTTGAACTTCTTTCTTCTGACCTGAGGGCGAAGGCTTCCTGAAGTAGGGCTTTTTAGAGTGACTGGTCCCTGAGTGGACTCCTGAATGCTGACGACCGCTCACAATACTGCTGAATACGCCTTCGTGACTATGGTTCCTGAAGATTTTGGACACTTGTTTGGCACTGAGAATCTTACGGAACTTACCATAGTAGGTTTCCTGCAATGTATTCATCTTGGCGGTACGCTCGAAGCGGGCCTTGAACTGTTCATCAATTTCCTTATCGGTAATCTCACGCGGGCCTTTGTTCTTGAGGGCTTCAATTTCTTCTTTTGACTTGCGGCCGATATTCATGACTTTCTGCATCTCATCAAGATAGCTCTTGTAGAGCGGAGCAAACTTTGCTGCCGTCTCTTCGCTCAACATCAGTTCGTTGCACATATATTTAGTGCGCATCTCTATCATTTTGGCTGGATCCATCTGCTGCATCTTGCGTATCAGCTGTACTTTCTGGCTGGCATTGGGCTTGTGTCCATTGGTATCCTGCTTCTTACTCTGCGCATTTGCGCTCACTGCCATTCCTGCAAAGAGGATAGTCAAGGCAATAATCAAATTCTTTTTCATCGTCGTCGTCTTTTAAATAGGTTATTCTTTTTTTATTTTGTCCGACACATTGTCTTGTATCGCGTTTCTATTTCTAAGATGTCTGAAAAACAATAAAGTTAAAAACGGCACATAAAAAAAGTTTAAAATTTTATTTACGCATGTTACACTTCTTATATTTTTGCGTTTACCTATTAGACGAGGGCCTTTACGGAGGTTTCAGCAACCCATGAGCGACAAAATCATAACGACCACCTTCCAGCATCTGCGCCAGCGCCTGAAACATCAGGCCAAAAGATGGCTCCACAGCGAGGACGATGCCTCTGATGTGCTTCAAGAGGCTTTTGTACGTCTCTGGACAAGCTATCGCCATATTGACAACCCCAGGGAGGTGGAGGCACTGAGTATCCGCATTGTGCGCAATGCCTGTGCCGACATGCTGAGACAACGTCCCTCACTCGTGCCGCTCAACGAGACCGATAACATCGCCGAAGAGCGATCGGACAGAGCCATACGCGAAAAGGCTTTAAACGAAGTGGAGCAGCTTATCAGCCAGCGACTGTCACCCCTGCAGCGGCATATATTGGAACTCCACGAATACGACGGGCTCAGCGTAAAGGCTATCGCCCGTCGCCTTAACAAGCAGGAGGCGGCCGTGAGGATGAATCTCTCGCGAGCCCGCAAGACCCTGAGAGAAATAATGAAACCAGGCAACAGCCACAACAACGACAATGAATAATAAAAACACACATCTCAGCCGCAAGGAGGCAGAAGAACTGCTGAACCGCTATTATGACGGACTGACCTCGGCAGAAGAAGAAACCCGGCTGCGTCAATTTCTTGCCAGCGAAGAGGCCGACGGAGGCATGTTTGACGCCGACAGAGCGGTCATGGGAATGCTCCTGACACGCCGGCAGCAACAACACGCCGCCGGTCTGCCATACTTCAAGATTGCAGGTTGGGCCGCAGCCGCCTCCATAGTTATTGCCATCGGCCTGTGGCCGCAGCCGCATCAGCCTGAATGCATTGCCTTCATTGACGGCAAGCAATATACTGACCAGACTCTCATCCTCGAAAAGATGCGATCTACGATGAACACGATAACCAGCATCGACAATGCCGTTGGCATGGAAACCCAGATGAAAACAATATTTAACCCTCAAGAATAGGATAAATCACATGAAACGATTTACGCTCATCACCATAGTATGGCTTATGCCTTTGATAACAGTCGTGGCACAAAGCGGCCTGAGCATCGCACCCTACTTTGACGGCCGGTACAACAAGTCAAAAGATGTCGTCTCGCTCAACCTGAAAGGCTCCACCCTGCACCCCTATCATCTGATGCTCTATCGCAGCCTGACCTTCAAGAAAAGCACACCGGATATAGAGCATGCCATCCTGAACGATGCAAAACTGGCCATCGACAAGGAAACAGCCCATCGCGACGGGCGGCTTCTCTATGGATTCTATTGCCTGCCGCCGACCAGCGACAAGGCTCCGCTACGCTACATCTTCTATCGGCGTACAGCCAACCAGACCATCCTGGCCTATCTGGAAGGCACAGCAACACTTGATGCCCTGAAACACATGTTCAAATAAGTAACGAAAAAACATTCAAGAACAAATATATCTATCACAGCAATATTATGAATTTCAAACAAATCTTTGCAGTATGGAGCCTGTATTCAGCTTCATTGTGCACAATCATGGCTACAAGCGACACCATCACGGTAAAACAG
Organism: uncultured Bacteroidales bacterium; assembly: GCA_902773055.1. Lineage (GTDB taxonomy): Bacteria > Bacteroidota > Bacteroidia > Bacteroidales > Bacteroidaceae > UBA6382. The sequence continues at coordinate 4,644 of CACYCZ010000089.1, read as the reverse complement.
CCCGAACGCATCATCATTACAGAAACCGACAGTACCCTGAAAGTACGCGTCGAGGGACGCGAAGGAAACAAGGACTATCTTCTGGAACGTGAGCACACCGATAACGGCAACATCATAGTACGCGAGTCAAATTGGAGCACCTCCAACCTGCCCTTTATCCGACAACGGATTCAGGGACGCTATGCCGGTGATGGTCACATGCCCCTATTTATGCTAGGGTTCGTGAATGCACTTAACAGTCCCGACAATATGGATGTCAACATGGAGGCTTCGGTTGAGATGGGCTTCTACCCCATCTATGTAAACGGTCCGCGGCTGGGACGCCACGTGCGCCTGTTCACAGGATTAGGGTTTGACTGGCGTAACTGGCGCATGACAGGCAACATGCGCTTTCTAAGACAAGACAACAAGGTTAGCCTGGCTGCCTATCCCGCAGATGCCGACATCAAGTTCTCACGCATCAAGGTGTTTTCAATCAGCATTCCACTGCTTGCAGAACTTCAGCTGAAGTTTTCTTCCGGATATACTTTCTGGTGGAATGCCGGCGCCATGCTTGACATCAACACCTACGGCAGTCTGAAAACACGCTATACCCTGCCATCCGAGGGGAAGCAGAAGGATTTTTCCAAGCATATATACCATGTTCCCCTGACTGCCGACATCTTCACATCTGCCGGCATCAACAACATAGGTCTGTACATGAGATATTCTCCCTGCCACGTACTGGAGGAGGCATCGGCACCATCGTTCACCTCCCTGTCCGTCGGCGTTATGATTAACTTCTGAAATAATTTGCCCCTTCCACAAAATGTTGTGAAAGGGGCAAATTTTACAAATAGGCATGGACTGGCCGATAACTATATCAGATCCATCATAGCCAGACCATATGGCCGGGTTTCGCGCAAAAGGCGCAGGAATTCCTTCGTGGCGTTCTTGCGGTAAACATCTTTTTTGACATGGAAAGAGCCTTCCATAGCTGTATCCTTTTCATCCAAGGGGATAGCAACAATTCCCGACATACGTTTGGAGGTTGCCTCAGAGAGCATGGTGACCAGCTGGGTTGATTTGACAACTTCCAAAAGCATATTGACGTCATTTATCTCCAGACGTGTATCAAACCTGAAGTGCCGGTTCTCAGTGATTCTGTCAAAGGCATTGCGAGCCTGCGTACCCTTGACAGGCAGGGCAAGGGCATAGCCTTCCAATTCCGACAGACTGATTTTCTTTCTCTTGGCGATGGGATGATTCTTGTTGACAATGGCTGCCAATCGGTTGTCAAAGAGTATGTAGGATTGAATATTGGGATATACCTGATTGGATTTGTAGCTCAGCACCAAGTCTACCTCTTGCTTGTCCAGCATATTCATCAGATTCTCCACAGACTGGGCAAAGATGTCCACTTTGATGTGCGGATACAGTTTCATGAATTGCAGGATTGTCTCTTTCAACAATGGTGTGAAGGTGGGCGTAGTGCCTATTCTCAGTTCACCGATATTAAGGTGCTGCACATCGTGGATACGCTCCACACATATTTCGGCTTCGTATATCGTGCGTTTGGCTTGGGGGAGGAAGGCCATACCGATATCACTGACACTGACCTGGCGTGAGTTACGTATAAGCAGTTCCACACCCAGTTCTTCTTCCAGCTGGTGTATCTGTTGCGAAATGGTACTTTGAGTAATATTCAACTGCCTGGCAGCTTCAGAAAAAGAATGAAGTTCTGCTACCTTGACAAAGTATTTGAGTTGGCGTAATTCCATATAAGATAATACTTATTATCGTTTTTCTGAATGCAAAGATAACTATATTATTTATTTTACCGATAGCTACTATTGATACATATAATGAAATTAAGACTGTCAGGGGCTGGTGAAGTCGTAATTTTGTACCACAAAACAATAGCATTAAATAGTATGTTTAAGAATTTTATCGGATACCATTTGGAAGAACAACGCAGAAATGCAAAATACCATCTGCGTGAAGTCACACGGTTCAAGCGCCTGTGGGAACTTCTTTTTTGTACGCTGACCATGATCGTAATATGGAATCTGCCTTCGGCAGTGTTCGGTATTCCTGGTCTTACTGTAGTGGAGCAGCGCACCATTTCAGTGTTCTGTTTTGCCACACTCATGTGGATAATGGAACCTGTCCCGGCGTGGAACACATCCGTGACCGTCATAGTGATACTTCTGTTCTGTGTGAGCGACAGCAGTTTGTGGTGTATGAAGGAAGGCTATGCCCCGGAAACATTCGGTACTCTGCTATCGTACAAGAAACTGATGGCTTGTTTTTCCGATCCGATTATCATGCTGTTTATCGGTGGTTTCATTCTTGCCATTGCAGCGACCAAGTCAGGACTTGACGTAAAACTGGCACGTGTTCTGCTCAAGCCTTTCGGCACAAAGTCTGAAAACGTCTTATTGGGCTTTCTGCTGGTAACAGGTATATTTTCAATGTTTCTGTCCAACACAGCAACAGCTGCCATGATGTTGACATTCCTTGCCCCCGTGCTGAAATCGTTACCAGCCAACGGAAAAGGAAAAATTTGTCTGGCTCTGGCTATTCCCATCGGTGCCAATGTAGGAGGTATAGGCACACCCATCGGTACACCTCCCAATGCCATTGCCTTGAAATTTCTGAATGATCCCGACGGCATGAACCTGAACATTGGTTTCGGCCAGTGGATGATTGTAATGTTCCCATTTGCCCTGCTGCTGTTGTTTATTGCATGGCGCATGCTGCTGATGATGTTCCCTTTTACCCAAAAACGTATAGAATTGCATATAGAGGAAAAGGCTGACAAACCATTAAAACAATGGCAGAATAAATTGGTGTATATCGTATTTATAGCAACTATCCTGCTGTGGATGACGGATAAGGTATCGGGCATTAATTCCAATGTGGTAGCCATGCTACCTGTAGCTGCCTTCTGCCTTTCCGGCATTATTACCCGTATTGATTTGGAGGAAATCAACTGGTCTGTACTTTGGATGGTAGCTGGTGGTTTTGCCTTGGGCATTGCCCTGCAGGATACAGGTCTGGCAAAGCATCTGATAGAAACAATACCATTTGAAACATGGTCTCCCGTACTGATGATTGTGGGTTCCGGCATATTGTGTTATACAATGGCAAACTTTATTTCCCATACGGCAACGGCCAATTTGCTGATCCCTATATTAGCGATGGCAGGAATGTCGGCATCTGCCACATTGGCCCCCTTCGGCGGTGTGTCTACATTGCTGATTGGTGTAGCACTGGGTTCCTCTCTCGCCATGGTACTTCCCATCTCCACTCCTCCCAATGCCCTTGCCCATGCCACGGGACTGATAGAGCAAAAACACATGATGCGTGTAGGTCTCATCATGGGTATTGTAGGTCTCACCCTAGGTTACATCATGCTCATATTCCTGGGTAAGGCAGGTGTACTATAAAGAAAGAATAAGCTTTTTATATTTTCAAAATGGTCTTGTCTGTGCAGATAGGGCCATTTTTATTTGCGTTGACTGTATAACTGCAGATTACTGTTCCACAGCCTCTTCAGCATGCAGGATATCCTTTCTACTCTTGAGCCAGAATATCCAAGTAACGGCAAGTCCTATAATGATGGCTATGACCGATGCCTCGGCACCGAAACTGCCGCCCGTAATCATTTCCGGTCCTTCAATGATGGGTTTAATCATACTGTTCTCCTCATTACCCGATACGGCGAAGCCCAAAACAGGACCTTCCATTACATTCCATGCCCAATGTATGCCTATAGGTAGCCACAAGGTACCGCTGACCCTGTATGCCATGCCGAGCATTACTCCTGCCTCAAGGGCTATGGCTATGGAACTCCAGACAGTGGCGCCTTCGTTCATGATATGGGTAAAGCCAAAAAGCAAGGCTGAGACAGCCAGCGCCCAGGCCGTGTTCCATCTCTTGGCCGTAAGTCTGAAGATGACACCCCTGAACAGTACCTCCTCTCCGCATGCAATGAGGAAATAGAAGGCTATATCCTTCAAGAGCGTGTATCCAAGGTCAACTGTCCCAATCCTATACCATCCACCGGCAGCCATAATACCTGTAACCAACAGGAAGAATATGATGCCGATAGCTATCCCCTTTGCGAGTTCACGGGGCAGACGGTTGAGACACAGTGATGAGGTCCATTCCTGTTCAAAATAGCGTATGACGAGGGCATAGACTGCCGTTATACCGCAACCCAGCAAAAGGCAGACTGGGACATACAGGACTATCCTGACATCATGGGCGAGCAGTGCCAAGGCTTGGAAGGCCGAATAAAAAATGGTGAACATCAGTGTGGCGCTAAAGATAATGATGATGCTGAGCCACCATGAAGTGTGCTCTATTTTGAAAGTTCTCATTTGTTTGGTATTTATAAATCGGTTACAAAGATATGAAAAAACACATATATGATGACAAACCAGTTTCTCGCATGAAAGCTCTCCGGAGGAAAAGCCCGAATGTTGCGACAAATAAACAGCCGCATCAGCCGGAGAAACTTTCAAGGGCGGAAAGCCATGCTGTATTCGGCCGAAACACAACAGACAACAAAAAAAGCGATGCAGGCAGTAGCTTACATCGCTTTTTCTGTTTTACCCAAAATTTATTTCACCTCATGGATAATATTGTTCCAATCGC
>CACYCZ010000088.1 GCA_902773055.1 uncultured Bacteroidales bacterium | reverse complement strand
CTGAGCATGTTCGGGCTGAACATATATTTCCATACGATGACCCATATTGAACACTTTGTACATTTCTGCCCAATCTGTGCCGCTTTGCTCGGCAATAGTGCGGAATAATGGCGGTACGGGGAACATATTGTCTTTGACAACGTGACAGTTTTCTCCGACAAAATGCAGAACTTTTGTTTGGGCTCCTCCTGTACAGTGTACCATGCCGTGTATCTGTGGTCTGAGTTCCTCTAATACCCGTTTTATGACAGGGGCATAGGTTCTTGTAGGGGAGAGAACTAGCTTGCCTGCATTGATGGGGGAGTTTTTCACATTGTCATTTAATTTTAACTTGCCGCTGTATACTAGTTCTTCAGGTATTGCGTCGTTATAGCTTTCGGGATATTTTTCAGCCAGATACTTGGCAAAGACGTCATGTCGTGCGCTAGTCAGACCATTGCTGCCCATACCACCATTGTATTCGGTTTCGTATGTTGCTTGTCCATAGGAAGACAGTCCGACAATAACATCCTCGGGGCGAATATTGGCATTATCAATAACATCGCTGCGTTTCATGCGGCATGTTACAGTGGAATCCACGACGATAGTCTTTACCAGGTCGCCGAGGTCTGCAGTTTCCCCTCCAGTGGCATAAATACCTATGCCCATGTCTCGCAATTGTTGAAGCAGTTCGTTGGTACCGTTGATAATAGCTGAGATGACTTCTCCTGGGATGAGCATCTTGTTGCGCCCGATGGTGGAACTGACTAAGATGTTGTCCACAGCTCCAACACACAGGAGGTCATCTGTATTCATTACCAGGGCATCTTGTGCAATGCCTTTCCATACGCTGAGATCTCCTGTTTCTTTCCAATAGATATATGCCAGAGAAGATTTCGTTCCTGCACCGTCTGCATGCATAATATTGCAGTATTCTGGGTTACCGCCCAGGATGTCTGGAACGATTTTGCAGAAAGCTTGCGGAAAAATACCCTTATCTATATTTTGGATGGCATTATGCACATCTTCTTTCATGGCGCTTACGCCACGCATCATATATCTTTGTTTGTCGTACATAGTGAGAATGGAAATGGTTTTTTCGGGTGCAAAATTACGATTTCTTTTTCAGAATTCTACTGTCGGTGCTTTAGAAGCACCAGCTTCAGCTTCAAAACCGTTTTTCTTTTCAAATCCGAAAATGGATGCAAAGATGTTTGACGGGAATTTTCGGATGACTACATTGTAATCCTTGACGGCGGCATTGTATATTTTGCGGCTTTCCGTTATACGATTTTCTGTTCCCTCCAATTGTGCCTGTAGTTCTTGGAAATTCTGGTTGGCTTTGAGGTCGGGATAATTTTCGCTGATGGCAATCAGTCTGCCTAGCGCTGAAGTTATCTCGCCTTGTGCTGCTTGGAATTCTTTGAGTTTTTCTGGTGTGAGGTTGCTGGGATCGACGCTAATCTGGGTTGCTTTGGCTCGGGCGGCAATAACGTCTTCTAAGGTTGATTTCTCGTGTGCAGCATAGCCTTTTACTGTGTTGACCAGGTTGGGTATCAAGTCAGCTCGGCGCTGATATTGGGTTTCAACATTGCTCCAAGCTTTACCAACTTCTTCTTCCTGATTGACCATGTCGTTGTATGTGGATGTACCACAGCGCGCAAGTAACAATGCTACGACAACGATAGCGATAATGATTTTAAGTGTGTTTGAGATTTTCATGTCTGTTATCTTTTAAATGATTAATATTTTAGTTGTTGTTAAAATCTTCCGCCGGCACCGCCTCCGCCGAACGAACCTCCACCGAATGAACCTCCGCCGAAGCTGCCGCCTCCAAAGCTGCCACCTCTGCCAAGACTGCTTCCCAAGATAGAACCGCCCAAAATGGCCGCATTGTCATCGTCGTCATGTGGCCGGCGTTCAATTTTTGTTTCGCTATATCGGCAATGGCTGCATATGTACGTTACCTTATAGTAGTCTGTCCTGCCCTTGGTATAGAGGAAGTCCTGTCGTGTGGCGTATAATCTCTTTTTCCCGCAGTGGGGACAGGGTTTATATACAGCTTGGGTGAGGATTAGAATGAAGAGGGCAATAAAGAAGAACAACAGCATCAGTCCAAATAATGCTTCCCAGCCGTTATCTTCCGACGGGCTGTTGTCTTTTAGCAGTGTGTCATCTCCTTCAATGTACAGCGCTATGGCCTTCATTCCTTCCAGAATGGCACCATCCCAGTCACCGATTTTCATACGTGGAATCATTGTCTTGATTTCCACTCTTTTGCAGATTGCGTCAGGAAGAGTTCCTTCCAGCCCTGTTCCTGTCAGGATATAGTATGCCCTGTCTTCTATACTGAGTATGACGATGAGTCCAGTGTTGGTTTTCCTGCCTCCAATGCCGTATTTCCGGGCCAGGGCCATGCCAAATTCATAGCAGTCGTTGTCTTTCGTGTGCTTGACTACAACGACAACGGCTTCAATGCCTTTCTCCCGATACAGGTGGTTGATAATATTGTCAACGCTGTCTACTGTTGCGGCCGACAATATGCCGTCGGGGTTGCACACCCATCTGTCAGCATCCTGCAGGTGTACCATGGGGAGTGTTTCGGGAGTCCATAGGGTGACTTCCTCTGCTCCGATGTGGAGTAAGGGTATGATGATGGTGAAGAGTGTCAAGATGAGTCGCCGGCAGCGTGTCATGTATGATGTCCTTTTTGTTTTCGTATTAATTTGTCCGTTATTCTGTTTCGTGCCAAAATTTCCAACTGGCAAGGGCTTGCAGGTGTAACATTTCCAATCCATTCTTGATGAGTGCTCCCTGTGATTCACCTCTCTGCAAAAATAGTGTTTTTTCCGGATTATAGACTAAATCGTAGAGCAGATGTTTGTCTGTCAGGCTATGATAAGGAATATCCGGGCATTTGTCGGTTTTCGGAAAAGTGCCGACGGGGGAGCAGTTTACTATAACGGTGTATTCTTTCATCAGTTTGTCAGAAAGCTGGTCATATCCCAGGATGTCATCTTTTGGGCTCCTGCTGACCAATTGGTAGCTGATCCCCATGTTGTACAACCCATGTCTGATGGCCTTGGATGCCCCTCCTGTTCCCAGTATGAGTGCTCTTGTATGATGGGGTTTGAGCAGTGGCCTGATGGACTCCATAAAGCCAATGACGTCGGCATTGTATCCCTTGAGGAATGTCTGGTCTCCTATATGCTCTATCCTGATGCAGTTTACTGCCCCTATGGTCTGGGCTTCTGGACTCAGTTCTTCTAAGTAGGGAATGACCTTCTCTTTATATGGGAGTGTAACATTGAGTCCCCTCAGTGTGGGATGTTCCTGCAGGATAACTGGCAGGAGGCTGATATCGGGAATGTCAAAATTGAGATATTCGGCATCGATTCCTTCCTGTTGGAATTTTTCGGTAAAGAAACGCTGCGAGAAGGAGTGGACGAGAGGGTGTCCTATAAGTCCGTATGTAGTTCTCATGAATCGGTCCTGTTTTTTATTTTTTTGCTAAATACATTGTGCTCAGTCCAAAGGTAAAACGCTTGAACACAACTTCCTTGAATCCGGCCTTTTTGATGATGTCCTGCATGATCTCACCTTGTGGAAAAGCCTCCATAGTCCGAGGCAGATAGGTGTAAGCGCAGTTGTCCTTGGACAGGATTCTTCCAACTGTAGGCATCCACAGGTGGGAGTATATCCAGAACAGTTGCCGCATGGGAAAATGTTGTGGCGTGCACAGTTCCAGAATAGCTAAATGCCCACCATCCTGCAGCACGCGTCTCATTTCTTGCAGTCCAGCATCAAGGTGCTCAAAATTGCGCACGCCGTAGGCCACCGTGACGGTGTCAAAACTGTTGTCTGGAAATGACAGGTGCTCGCAGTCTTCCTTTCTGAAAGTGATGACCTCTTGCAGCCCCGCATTCAGCACTTTGTCGCGTCCTATTGCCATCATGCCTTCGGATATGTCGCAGGCTACAATGCTTTGGGGAGCTAGTATTCTGTGTGCCATTAAGGCAAAGTCGCCTGTCCCTGTCGCTATGTCCAAAATATGCTGTGGCTTATAGGGAAGAAGTGCCTTTAGGGTCCTGATGCGCCAGCTTTTGTCAATGCCCAGCGACATCAGGTGGTTAAGACGGTCATAGGAATGGGCAATGCTGTTGAACATTGTCTCTACCTGCCTCGTCTTGCTGCCTTGGGCACTATATGGCTTTATCTTTTCCTGAGAGTACATCACTCTTGAAGTGATTTTATCAAAATACAAAGATACGGAAAAAGAAATTTATCCCGTTGCCTTTTTGCAGATAAAGTGTGGCGGGAGATATTAAGTATCGTGTATTTGATTTCTGCCTTGTTTTTTTTACAAAAGATTTGTCCTTCTCAATAAATTTTAAGAACTTTGTTTACAGAAAGTAATCTTATTTAATATACAATGATGAACCGTAGAAATTTTCTTCAGCGCTCTGCAGCTCTTATGGGTGCGGTGTGTCTTGATTGGCCCGCATTTGCAGAGAAGGTAAGCCAGTTGGGCAAGCCTAATGTTAAAATTGGTATCGTAAGTGATATTCATATCCGTCATATGGACTCCGTCAAGACGCTCCACCATACGTTTGAATACTTTGACAGTGCCGGCGTCGATGGCGTTATCATTGCCGGTGATATGGCTGATTGGGGATTCCGTAGTCAGTTGGCATTGGTGGCAGAGACATGGTATGATGTGTTTCCCAATGACCGTGGCTCGGACGGGCGCCATGTGGAGAAACTGTTTGTCTATGGCAACCACGACCGCGAGGGATACACCTATGGCAATGCCCGCAGCGTGAAGGTGACCAAGGAGATGATTGCAGAGGAAGCCATTTGGCCGCAGAAGGAAAAAGTATGGCAGGAATTGTTCCATGAAAAATGGACTCCCATCTATATGAAAGATGTAAAGGGCTACAAGTTCATTGGCGGTCATTGGGATAGCTGGAAGGATATTAGCGGCCTGGCAGAGTTCCTGCAGAAGGTGGAAGGCGAATTGCCTTCAGGCGGACGGCCATTTTTCTATTTCCAGCATTTCCATCCTAAAGATACCTGTTCCAGCCCATGGGTATGGGGACAGGGAGGCGGCAACGTCACCAAGGCACTGAGCAAGTATCCTAATTGTGTCTGTTTTTCCGGCCACAGCCACACGTCGCTTACCGATGAGCGCTCTATATGGCAGGGAGCTTTTACCAGTGTGGGGACTGCCTCGTTGAGCTATATCAGTATCTGGGCAGGACGTGAGAACAGTTCTGAACCGTGGACAGCCCAGATGAAACGCCTCAAATCCTCCAACGGCAAGCAGGGACAGATTATGTCGGTTTATGACGACTGCATCACACTGGAGCGCAGGGAGTTTGTCTACGACCAGCCTTTGGGCGAAAATTGGATTATACCCCTCCCGCTCGGGCAGGACAAGCCTTTCCTCTTTGAAACCCGCAGAAAGAATGCTGCAGTTCCGCAGTTTGCTGCCGCTGACAGCCTGAAAGTGACCCGTGCATGGGGCAAAGATGTCAAGGGCAAGAGTCAGGACCAGATTACGCTGCATTTTCCCTCCGTGCTGAAGAAGACCCATGGAACACGTGCCTTCGACTATGAGGTTCAGGTTGAGGAAAAGGAATACGACACCACCAAGATATGCGCCACCAAGCGTGTATACAGCAAAGGCTATTTCCTGGGTGAGGCTCAGGATGCAGACGAGGTGACCTGCGTGTTCAGTCTGTCCGAACTGCCTGAGAAGCATAAGGTACGTTTCCATGTGCGCCCCGTAGAGAGTTTCGGCAAGAAGGGCGATGCCCTTGTCACCGACTGGATGCAACCCTCAGACATAGACAGGGGGTAGAGAGAATCCACAAAGTTAAAATCGCAACGATATGGACAGCATGACGAGAAGAGATTTCCTCAAGGGGAGCATGGGCGCTGCAGCAGTGATGATGGTGCCCGGACAGGTGCTGGGCAAGGCCTATGGCTTTACTTCGCCGAGCGACAAACTCAATATTGCCGCTATCGGTGTCGGCGGTGTGGGACGCCGTAATCTTAAAAATATGAAGACAGAAAACATCGTGGCATTGTGCGATGTTGACTGGAGTTATGCCAAGAAAACATTCGATGACTACCCCGATGCCTTGCGCTATAAGGACTGGCGCAAGATGTTTGATGAGATGGGGAAGAGTATCGATGCTGTGCTTGTAGCTACACCTGACCATACCCATGCCGGACCGGCAGCCTATGCCATGACTCTCGGTAAGCATGTATATTGTCAGAAACCGCTTACCCATTCCGTTTATGAAGCCCGTTTGCTGGCCAGGTTGGCTAAGAAATACAGGGTTGCGACCCAGATGGGCAATCAGGGAAACTCTTTTGACTGGTGTCGTCAGATTGCGGAATGGATATGGAGCGGCGTTATAGGAGAAGTAAAAGAGGTGCATTGCTGGACCGATCGTCCTATCTGGCCGCAGGGATTGATGAAACCGGGCGACACGCCCCCCGTACCGGCCACATTGGATTGGGATTTATTCATCGGTCCGGCCGAAAAGCGCCCGTATCATCCCAGCTATACACCGTGGAACTGGCGCGGATGGTATGATTTCGGAACCGGTGCCCTTGGCGACATGGCTCTCCATATCATGGATCCCGTATGCTGGGCGCTCCGCCTGGGCCATCCCAAGAGCATTATTGCCAGTTCATCGCTGAGCAACCTCTATTCTCCTCCTCATGCAGAGGTGATTACCTATACGTTTCCTTCACGTCCTGCCAAGGGCATGGTGAAAATGCCCGAGGTCAAGGTAACCTGGTACAACGGCGGGTTGATGCCTCCGCGCCCTGAGGAACTTGAAGACGGACAGATGATGGGCGATTCCAACGGAGGAATAATCTTTGTCGGTACGAAGGGAAAGATCATGACCGGGTGCTATGGTATGAATCCCACGTTGCTCCCTGTGTCAGCCATGAAGGATTTCAAACAGCCTGAACCCGTCTTGCGCAGGGTGCCCGGCGGCAATGGTGACATTTGGAGTACCGATGCCCATGAGCAGGACTGGATACGTGCGTGCAAGGAATCTCCCCAGAATCGCACCGAGGCGTCGTCAAACTTCCAGTTCTCCGGACCGTTCACCGAATGGGTCGACATGGGTGTCTTGGCTGTGCGTCTGGCCGGGCTGTACGGCTTGCACCGCGAGTTGAAGTGGGACGGCGAGAACATGCGTTTCACCAACATCTCACCTAACGACAAAATCAAGATTGTTGATTTTGATGACTTCAAGGTGGTTGACGGCCATCCCCATTTTGACCGTCGCTTCGCCGACTTCAATGCCGTAGAGATGTCTGAGGAGTGGATAAAGCATACTTACCATAACGGTTTCTCCCTGCCGGAGATGCCTCAGTAAAAACTAAATATTTGCAGGAGTTATGAAAAAAACATTGGTTGCTGTCATGATGTTCAGTGTCCTGGCATTTGTTATCCAGAGAGCCGAGGGAAAGACACTGGCTGAAAAGAACGGCTTCAGGCTGGCCATGCAGTCTTATACCTTCCATAAGTTCAGTCTTTTGGAAGCTTTTGACAAAACGGCCGAGCTCGGAGTGAAGTATATAGAGATTTATCCCGGCCACCGTTTAGGAGGCAAATGGGGCGATACCAAGTTCGGCCCTGATTTGAGTGCTGATATACAGAAGGAACTGAAGGCCATAGCCAAGAGCAAGGGTATCAAGATAGTAGGATGTGGCGTCTACTCGTCGGGGAACAAGGAGAACTGGGACAAGTTCTTCGGTTTTGCCCGGCAGATGAAGATGGACTATGTCACCTGTGAGCCGCCTATGGCATTGTGGGATGATATTGAAGCCCTCTCCAGGCAGTATGGCGTCAAGGTGTCGGTCCATAACCATCCCCGGCCGTCAACCTACTGGACTCCCGACAGCCTGTTGAAAGCCGTTGGAAACCGCAGTCATAATCTGGGCTCCTGTGCTGATGTGGGCCATTGGGTTCGCTGCGGGCTTGACCACCGGGCCTGTCTCCGTCAGCTCGATGGGCGCATCATTTCACTTCACTTCAAGGATATCGTGTCGAAGGCCGAGGGCGACGGCAAGCAGCATGATACCGTCTGGGGGACGGGTGTCCTCAATGTGGAAGAGATGCTCCGTATCCTGAAGGCGCAGAAGTTCAGAGGTTACTTTGCCATAGAGTATGAATACAACTGGGACAATTCTGTTCCCGACATACGGAAGAGTATAGACTATTTCAACAAGGCGGCTGAGGGCGTTTTCCGCAGATAGCCTGCCAGTGTTGCTCTCTGCCTGTTCCTGAGACAGTCAGAAGTGTTGCCGGAGAACTTTCCGAGGTATTTACTCGGTCAGTTCTCCGGCAATGTTTGTACACATCAGTTGTCTCACTTCGCAGGGGCGGAATCCCCGGCCCAGGAGAATCATCAGTTTTGTGATGGCGGCCTCTATGGTCATGTCGTGTCCGCTCACTACGCCGCTTTCCTGCAGTTGCCGGCTGCTCTCATAGAGTCCCATCATGACGCCGCCGCTTTGGCATTGGGTGACATTGACCACCACCTTGCCGGCTTCGGTGGCGTGGCGGATAGCATCCTTCAGCCACTGCTGGGTCGGTGCGTTTCCGCTGCCGAAGGTGCGGAGGATGATGCCCTTGATGTCGGACATCTGCATGATGCCGTTTATCAATTGCGGCATGATACCGGGAAACAGCGTGAGCGCCACTACCCCGGGGTAGGTTTCCGTGTGTGGTGTGAAGGGTTTGGTAGCGGTAATCTGCCGTATGGCGGCAGGGTTGTAGTTGATGTTGATGCCTGTCTTGGCCAGTGGCGGGTAGTTGTATGAGCTGAAGGCGTTGAAGTGTTCCGAATTGCTCTTGGTGCAGCGGTTCCCGCGGTAGAGATGTTGTCCGAAAAATACACATACCTCGGGCACCATGGGGCGCCCGTTGCCGTCCTGTGCTGCTGCCAGTTCAATGGCGGTCAGGAGGTTCTCCTTGCCGTCGGTGCGCAGGACACCTATGGGGAGCTGGCTACCTGTCAGGATGACGGGCTTGTCCAGGTTCTCCAGCATGAAGCTGAGCGCAGAGGCAGTGTAGGCCATGGTGTCGGTGCCGTGGAGTATCACGAACCCATCGTAGCGGTCATAGTTGTCGTCGATGATCCTGACCAGTGCGGCCCACAGTTCGGGCGTCATGTCCGACGAGTCGATAGGCGGTTCAAACTGGTAGTTGTGGATGGTATAGCCGAATTCCTTGATTTCGGGGACATGCTTCCTGAGGTGGTCAAAGTTGAAAGTCTCAAGCCGTCCGGTCTCAGGGTTATGAATCATGCCTATGGTGCCGCCGGTGTAAATCAGCAGCAGCTGTCTGTCGGGGTTGTATGGCGTCTGTGTCATTCGTCGTCTCTGTATTGTTGTCCATACAAAGGTAAATATATTATTCCGAAAATGCCGTGACGCCAGTTGCAAAGTTCTCCGCGGGAATTGCTTTTTGGGGGATTTGTCGGTGAGGTATTCTGCCGGTTGGTGGTGGTGTCGGCTTGTCTCCGGTGGGGGGAATGCGGGGCAGGGCGTTATCTTGTCCTGATCTTGCGGCCTTGGTGGATGTATATTTTTCCTTTCTGTGGCACGGCAGTCCTCCTGCCTTGCAGGTCGTAGTATGCGCTGTTGCTTCTGCCTATGGTTACCGGGCGGATGCCTGCCGGTTCGGGCATTTCCTTGATGCCGCCCTTGAAAATCTGTTCTGTCCAGCCTGCGGCTATGTAGGCGTCCCTTTTGCCGAACGGGACGGTCAATACGCATCGGGGTGAGATGTCCTTAAAGGCATCATTGCCAAATTCAAAGGGATGTTCGATGTATGAGCATACTGAATCCAGTCTTGTGCAGCCGATGAAAGCGCTGTCGCCGATGCTCTGCACTGTGGATGGTATGGCTATCCCTTTCAGGGAGGAGCAGTCACGGAATGTGGCATATCCTATTGCCGGCATGTTGCGGGGCAGGATGACTTTATGCAGGCTTGAACAGCCCGAGAAGATGCGTTCCATGAGGATGACCTGTTCCTCCATATCGGGAAATACCACTTCCTGCAGGCTGGAGCATCCTTCGAATACTGCTGCCGAGAGCCTGCTTATATTGTCAGGAATGATGACGGATGCCAATTGTGTGCATCCCTTGAATGCCTCATCCTGAATTACGCGGACGGAGCTGGGTGTGTTGAATGCCGTCAGTTGGGTGCATCCCTGAAAGGCTTGTTTCCCTATTGTGTTGGCGGAAGTAAAGCCGTCGAAAGTCTTGAGGCTGGTGCAGTTCATGTAAGAGCCGTCTTGAATGTGTTTCACGGATGTGCCGCCTTCTACGGATGTCAGTGATGTGCAATTAGAGAAGACGTATGCTCCCAAGGTCGTTACACTTGGAGGGATGGAGACGGCAGGAATTTTGACGCAGTTTTCAAAAGCTCCTTCTCCGATATAGACGACTTTGTCAGAGAATTTAACAGACTGCAGGGCGGCACAGTTGGAAAAGGCTCTGTCGCCAATCGCTTGCAACGAGGAGGGGAAGGTGACAGATGATAATCTCCGGCACCGATAAAAGGCATTGTGTCCTATAAAGGTCAAAGAAGACGGGAATGATAATGATGTCAGATACGTGCAGTATTCAAATGCGTTATCTCCTATGACGAGCAGGTAATATGGAAAATCGACGCTTGACAAAAAAGTGCAGTTAGCAAATGCCATTTTACCGATTTGTCGGACTCTGCTTGAGTTGATGCGAGTGCGAATTTTTGCAGTCCAAATATTTTTTGTTGTTGTGGTGGTTACAATCGTGTGTATCGACAGATATATTGGTGTTATTGTACCGATAGAAGTTGCGGTATTCATTGCCCCATTGTAAATGATGTCGTCAATTATAGCATCTTGAGCATGAATGTTTGTCCAATTGGTTGCAAGAAACAATCCACAAAGGAACCCCCTGCAGAGATGCCGTATGGCCTTTTTATGAAGCGTGTAAACGGGAATCATTT
>CACYCZ010000087.1 GCA_902773055.1 uncultured Bacteroidales bacterium | reverse complement strand
TATAATAGCACCCGTACAATGGTCTCCGATATTCGTATGGATAATATAGGCGAAATCGAGGACCGTGGCACCCAAGGGTAGTTTGTGAAGATCACCTTGAGGAGTAAAAACATAGACCTCGTCCGTTTTCAATTCACTGCGGAACTGGTCCATGAGTTGCATATCATCACTAGATTCCAAGGCCATGCGAATATTTGACAACCAGCTATCTATACCCGCACTATCCTGCTTCACGCCTTTATAGCGCCAATGGGCAGCAAAACCATGCTCTGCAATTTCATCCATGCGCTCAGTACGGATCTGCACCTCCACCCATTTATTCTCCGGCCCGAGAACAGTTATATGCAAACTTTCATATCCATTACTCTTAGGTATTGACAACCAGTCACGGAGACGCCGAGGATTGGGACGATACTTATCCGTTATCATACTATAAACCTGCCAGCACTGCAATTTCTCCTCACTGAGAGGCGCATCTATGATGATTCTAATGGCAAACAAATCATAAACACCTTCAAAAGGACAACCCTGGCGCTGCATCTTCTGCCATATGGAATGAATGCTCTTGGTACGACCTTTCATATGATATTTCACATGAGCAGCATCCAGCATTTCGCGTATAGGACGCATGAATTGCTCCATATACAAGTCACGTGCATTTTTTGTAGCATTCAACTTATCCTTAATATGATAATAAGCATCATGATTCATATATTTCAAGGACAAGTCCTCCAATTCACTCTTGAGTTTATACAGACCCAGTTTGTGAGCTAATGGAGCATAAAGATATGCAGCCTCAGACGATATACGCATGCGCGCATCATCGTTGACATTATCCCGAATCTGCCGCATCAGATTAGTACGACTGGCAATCATAATAAGTATCACCCGCATATCTTCGGCAAAAGACACAAGTAAATTACGAAAATTTTCGCTGGCTATACTAGGACTCTTCACATACAACTCACTGATACTGTGCAGACCATGCAGTATCGTCCTTACCCCCTTGCCAAACTGGTTTTCCATATTGTCAGAAAAATCAGATTGAGAGAAAAATGGAAATAACAGACAGGCCTGCACAACCTCCACATTCTGGCCTATCTCTTCCGTAACCACCTCTGCCGTCTGCAGAGATGTTATTAAAGGATTAAGGCCAAACATATCTCTTTGAAAGCCATGAGTCTGAATAGCCTGAATAATATTTTGTTTCAATACAAAATATCGGTGCCCGGCAAAGGGCTCATCATACTTACCACGAAGAGACTTATACAGATTTATCAGAACCTGACGCTCATTGCCTTGAAAAATATCCATCCCTTAAAAAAAACGAGAGGTGAATGCTGTCACTCACCTCTCGCAACAATATTGTCAGTTATACAAATTCTTCCCGTGACAGTTTTTAAACTTCTTACCACTTCCACATGGACAAGGATCATTTCGCCCTGGAATTTTCTCGGCCACATAAGGTTGAGGGCGCTGTCTCTCACGCGTATCCTGATTGGCCGCAGCCTGCTGATTGGGGTCATTCAAATCAACATGGGTTTCTTGATATTGCGGTTTGCGCTGGCTTCTCTCTTCTGGAGCTTCCTGGACATTTTCAGCATTTTGCATCGGAATCTGACCACGCATCAAAATGCTTGTCGTACGATTATAGATTTTATCAATCATATCATCAAACAAAGTCACACTCTCAAGCTTGAATATTACCAATGGATCTTTTTGCTCATAACTGGCATTCTGCACAGAATGGCGCAATTCATCCAAGTTACGCAAATTTTCTTTCCATTCATCATCTATGATTGAAAGCAATATACTCTTTTCAAAGCTCTTGACCAATGATTTGCATTCTGAATCATAGGCCTCTTTCAAATTACACGTTATGTTATAGACACGCTTCCCATCTGTAACAGGAACCAAGATGCGCTCATAGATAGCACCTTCATTTTCATACACATTTTTTATAACAGGATAAGCCACTTCAGCCATACGTTCTGTGCGCCGCTTGAAATTTTCCATCACAATCTCAAACGCCTTGTCGTATAAAGCATTTCTATCAGTAGAGCTCTCGAATTCCTCCTGAGTAAACGGAACCTCGACAGCCATAATTTTCAAGAACTTCTCTTGACAATTCTGCCAGTCATTCTTCTCTACAATTTCTACGCAGCGATCCCAGATCATATTACTGATATCCATACCTATGCGCTCACCCATTAATGCATGGCGACGCTTTTCATATATGACCGTACGCTGTTTGTTCATAACATCATCATACTCGAGCAGATGCTTACGAATACCAAAATTGTTTTCCTCAACTTTACGCTGAGCACGTTCTATACTCTTATTTATTATAGGAGATTCAATAACCTCGCCTTCTTTCACACCGAACCGATCCATTACCTTTGCTATCCGCTCACTGGCAAAAAGACGCATCAATTTATCTTCCAAAGAGACAAAGAATACAGAAGAACCTGGATCCCCTTGACGTCCGGACCGTCCACGTAACTGACGGTCTACGCGGCGACTCTCATGGCGCTCTGTTCCAATAATAGCTAAGCCACCAGCTGCCTTTACTTCAGGAGATAGCTTAATATCAGTACCACGACCTGCCATATTGGTAGCAATAGTTACTGCGCCCAAGCGATTACCATTTGCATCTAACGTACTTTGACCCGCCAATGCCACAATATCAGCTTCCTTCTGATGCAATTTCGCATTCAGCACCTGATGAGGAATCTTATTCATTGTCAGCATACGACTCAGCAATTCTGAAATTTCAACACTGGTTGTACCGACCAAAGTAGGACGTCCCTCTGTACGCATTTTAATAATCTCGGCAATCACTGCATTATATTTCTCACGTTGTGTCTTGTAAACGCGGTCATTCATATCTTTGCGTTGGACAGGCTTATTGGTCGGTATTTCCACCACATCCAACTTATATATATCCCATAATTCCTTCGCCTCTGTTATAGCCGTACCTGTCATACCTGCTAATTTATGATACATACGGAAATAATTCTGGAGCGTAATCGTTGCAAACGTTTGCGTAGCAGCCTCAACTTTAACATGTTCCTTTGCTTCGACAGCCTGATGCAATCCATCGCTCCAACGACGTCCTTCCATGATACGTCCAGTCTGCTCATCCACGATTTTCACCTCACCATTCATCACGACATATTCATCATCTTTGTTAAACATGGTATAGGCTTTCAGTAATTGAAGTATGGTATGAACCCTATCGCTCTTAACCGCATATTCTGCCAAGAGAGCATCCTTTTTATCCAGGCGCTCTTGGTCTGTCAGGTTTTCTGTCTCAAGAGCAGACAGCTGTGCTGCAATATTTGGCAACACAAACAAGGTAGGATTGTCAACTTGCTTAGCCAGCCATTCATTACCTTTATCAGTCAAATCAACACTGTTCAACTTTTCATCTACAACAAAATACAAAGGATCAACTGCTTCAGGCATGCGCTTATTATTATTTTCCATATAGATTTCCTCTGTATGCAACATACCTGTTTTTATGCCCGGCTCCGACAGGAATTTGATAAGAGCCTTATTCTTCGGCAAAGCCTTATGACTACGGAACAACTGTAAGAAACCTTTTTCCTGAGTTTCTTTATCTGAAGAACTTATTAATTGTTTGGCATCTGAAAGATATTCTGTTGCCAATTTACGCTGGGCCTCATAAAGTCTTTCTATCAAGGGTTGATATTCTTCAAAACTCTGATCATCACCTTTAGGTACCGGACCTGAAATAATCAACGGTGTACGTGCATCATCTATCAGCACAGAGTCGACCTCATCCACGATAGCATAATTATGGGAACGCTGTACCAAGTCATCCGGGCTTACGGCCATATTGTCGCGAAGATAGTCAAAACCGAATTCATTATTTGTCCCAAACGTAATATCGGCTTGATATGCCTTACGGCGAGCTGCACTATTAGGCTGGTGTTTATCAATACAGTCAACACTCAGTCCATGGAACATATAAAGTGGTCCCATCCATTCAGCATCACGTTTTGCCAAATAATCATTCACTGTAACAACATGCACGCCATTCCCAGTCAGAGCATTCAAAAACACAGGTAACGTTGCTACCAAGGTTTTACCCTCACCTGTCGCCATTTCAGCAATACGTCCTTTATGCAGAACGACACCACCAAAAAGTTGCACGTCGTAATGAACCATATCCCATACAGTTTCATTACCTCCGGCAATCCAGTGATTATGGAATATAGCTTTATCGCCATCTATATCTACGAAGTCATGAGTCGCTGCCAGTTCCCGATCAAAATCCGTTGCTGCAACTTCAATTGTTTCATTTTCTGCGAATCTGCGAGCTGTGCTTTTCATTATGGCAAAAGCCTCTGGCATAATTTCATTCAAGACCTCCTCCATACGTTCAAGAACATCACCCTCCAATTTGTCCACTTCTGAAAACAAGTCAGCACGATTTTCTATTGGCGTTTCCTCTATTTGCGCCTTTATTTTGTTTATTTCTTCACGCAAATCATCTGCAGAATGCTGAACCTTTTCCTGAAGTGCTTTGGTACGATTACGCAGGGCATCATTGTCCAATTGATCTATTTCATCGTAAATCCTCTTTATATCTTCTACAAAGGGTTGTATCTCCCGCATGTCATGATCCGACTTATTTCCAAACAGTTTACTGATTAAGGCATTTATATTCATATTTTTACTATTTTTATTTTACATATATTACTCTAATTATTAAAAACCCGATAACGCTGCTGTTGAACAAGCATTCGGCGCCCTGATACGCATGATCTTCGCCAAGGTCGGAGCAATGCAATCCGTTGTAACAGGTGTTTCTATAATTGAAGATGTCAAATTATTTCCATAAAAAACAATAGGAAATGGAATATATGATTCCCTTATTAATCTGTTATCTTTTGTATCCTCATTATACAAACGCCAACCGGGAGAAACCTGCACTAAGATATCACCCGATGTTTTAGGGTTATAGCTGTTACGTATCCGATTGATTCCCGGGGTCCATGCCCCCAACAGCAAGCGCTGGGACGTATAGACATCCTTGATGCCCTCACTGTGCAAGAGTATTTCCTGACTTCGGTCCAGTACATCATTTATGCTCAGCTGTTTTGTTTCAAGCACTTTATGATTTAGATAAATCTCATTGCCAAAGCATCCATCAACGTATTGGGCATTACCAAAGATAGCACTCAAGTACATATTCAATAATCCAGCGGTACGATTCATATAAAACGTACCACTTGGAATGCGATATTTTGACAGGTCACTTGCTTCCTCGTCTGAATAGCCCGTTGATGTCAGAACAACCAAAAGCTTATTCTTTCCGACTTTGTTTTCAAGTCCTTCTATCAGGCGGGCCAACGCTTTATCCAAACGTAGATATGTATCCTGCATTTCCATCGGTACGTCTGATACGGGTTTATGCTCAAAATTCCCTGCATAAAAGGTAACAGCCAGATAATCGGTAATATCATCGTTACCTATTCCACTGCCATTTATACAAGCCAAGGCAAAATCCGTAATGTAATCATTTACCAATCCGCTGGTTGTGAAAGCTGTAAACCGATGGTCTCCTTTAAAATGATATTCAAATGGTTTTTTCATTCCGCCTGAGGGGAAATAGCTGAAGTTCCCACTCAGTTCCGACATGGGTTTCCACTCCTTTGTCTTCAATTCTTCATCCAGTAATCTTCCTCTGTCTGCGGCACTTGCCCAAGTTGGGAATTCTCCATAATATGATGTTCCACACCAACGTCCTGTCAAACGATTAATCCAAAAGGCGCCGTTTGCAGCATGGCCGGCACTGAGAATTGAGGCATCCCTGAAGGGAGATAGTGCATAAACTATGGCTTTTCCTTCTGTTGACACTTTCAACTCATCACTGACCGTTGACACATTTAAGAATTGCGGTGAACTTTTTTCACCTGTCAAGAGTCCATCCCAATTGTCATCATCCACACAATATACCGGGCGCAATGTCTTACGGTCAAGCCATTGGTCTGCGATGATACCATGGTCATAGGGCACAGTTCCCGTTGCCACAGTAGCTATACATGATGCCCTGTTCAGATTACTCTGAGGATATTCCACATGACTATATATCCGCCCTTCTTTCATAAGCATATTAAATCCTTTTTCTCCACACATGGGAAGAAAGGCATTCAGATAGTCACTGCGCAACTGGTCTATAGTGATATTGACTACCACCCGAGGAACTTCGTGCATTATCTGGGCATAAACAGGGGATGTTGCGACTACAGCTAAAAACGGCAATAAAATATGGTTCAACTTTTTCATCCAAGATGTCTATTTTCGTATACGATATGTATATATAATATGATTGGACATACTTCTAAACAACAAACATAGTGCCAAGAGTTTCACTTCTGCACTTATATATTGCGGTATAAAGCATGTAGCACAGATAAATCCAAATAAATATATTCTCGCCACGGCATGATACCAACTGCGTTGATTCCGTATTTCTTTACGGATTATCCAATACAGCAGAAATAGTGGCAAGGGATTGAAGAGTAATACTAACCAGTTGGTATTCACTGTAGGGTGCTGGGAGAAGAAAAACATGAACGTCACCAGCAATCCTGCTCCTCCCTGTAAGAAGAGCATCACTAAGTCAAAAACCCAATTGGGCTTAATTCTATATATATCCCATGCAGAGAAAGCCGCCGTTATTGCCAGCAAAATAACACAACATGCCAATGGTGACAACGGGAATCCCTTGTCATGCTTTGCGAAGCCATTGCGAAGTAGCCATTCTGTCCTAAGCACTAACGGACGTTCCGAGCCTGAAGAATCTTTAACTTGTGCAAGACTCAAGTCCCGTTGCAGATATATCGGACTGAACTCCTGATACGTGCGAGGGGCCGGTTTGTCAGCCTCTGCTCCCAGAAGCAAATCCTGCCCGAAAAGAGACCATTCATATGGTTCTGAAAATTCGTGAACAATATCTCTTAAGGAGTGCGCCTCAACATCATCTGAATATACCATATCACCGTCAATACAATCCTCTATACGGTCTCTTATGCGCGTAGCACAATTATCGTAAAAGAAATTATATCTGTACGAGGCGTTCTCAGGAAGACAATTATATTTCAATGCTTCATACAATCTGACACATTCTACCTGCGAGAGGTTCAGCACATCTTTTCTGACTCCCCTATCACGTCGCCTGTAGTTTTCAAGAAAAACCCGCAAATGCGAAGCGCCACACAAATAATCACATTCCCCAAGCAGGAAGCGCCACAGGAAATGAGGTGTACCAAAATCAAACAGGCCGTAATTGAACACAAATTCCCTGCCTGTATTCACTTCCCTTACCAGCAATGCCGAGTGACCGTAATACTGATATATCTTGTTTCCGGGAGAACAAGTCAGCAGACTAACTTCCAAACTGTCCTCCCTTGCCATATCCATTTCCTGCGCACGACAGGAGACGACATGCATCGACAAGAAAACCAATATACCGATAATTATTCTCATTCAGGCCTTCGGGGATAATATTGATTTACTTTGCACGGTATTCTCTCTCTGAGAATATTTTGCCGTCCAAGTGTCTGACTACGACTTTGAACTTATCTCCTTGCGCATTTACCTCTACGCTCCCCTCATTTGAGTTGACCAACACTGGATATTTTATCTGGCTGTTTGCTTCATAATACAAGTCGCGGTGTACGTGTCCGCAAATCATCAAGTCCAGATTCATTTCATTCAGGATTGGCGTAAACTTCTGCACACAATCTTTCGGACCATGCCACTCATTCTTATCGACCGTCGTCGGCATATGTGCTATTGCTATCCTGAATTTTGCTTCTTTGAATGCGGGATCATCCTTTACCGTCTTCAACCATTCAGCCTGTTCGGTACGATATTGATCATAGTCCGTGATACCTGAATACTCTATATCATTATCCGGTTTGTCTTCTCCGGTATCAAGCATGATAAAGTAGAATGGTCCTGCGTGCATCGTACCATAGAGATGAGGCTGGCGCGGACTGAAGTAATCTTGGAAATGAGTTGCAAACTGACCACGTGTCTCGTGATTCCCCCGGACATAATAAGGCGATTTGTTCTTGGCAAACAGGTTTATGCACTCATCCATGAAACCCGTAAAGAAATCTTCTCCCTTGTTGACAATTGAAATCATGTCACCATTAAAGAATATCAGGTCTCTGTTTTTATAATCGGCAAATTTGAGCAGTGGCGTAATAACGTCTTTCCTTCCGTGAACGTCATTGAGTATCACGAAAGAAACATCTTGTTTACCTTCTTGCAGTGTCTTGAACGTCAAAGGCTTTTCTCTGTAAACATTTGTCGAAGCAACCTTTCCGTATTGGACATAAGTATTACTGTGGGACAGGACTTCCTTGGAAAATACCCTGTAACGATACGTAACACCTGGTTTCAGCCCCGTGAGCCGGACGACATGCATGGAATCTGTACGCTTGACTCCTAAATGCGTATCAAAATACTGCCCACGCTCACTGGAGTAAAAATTTGACCCGTCATCAGGAGCAAGTTCTACCCAACCCACACTGGGTTTATCGGAGAGCCATACTATTGTTGCCTCAGTCTGGTATACATTCTGCAAATATGGTCCATGGACAATTTTTATTGCATCCGATACTATCACAGATGCCGTTGCGAACAATACTGTAATTAAAATATTTTTCATTGTTTTACTTATTTTTTCCAAATATACAAAGTTACGACTTTTAAATAGGAATCAGCACAAAAACACGACACTATATTCAAAACAAACATTTTTTTTGAATCAGAAAGCAAGTCGTACCTTTTCCTTCACCAATTTATTTTGCAATATCTTAACGTCAATATCCCTGGGGGCACACCTGTATGCAGCCGACAGGGCTGCTGCCGTACCAGCCGCCTGGCCTGTAACCATGCAGGTAGATATTTCACGGGCATCCCATGTAATCCCCTGGTCATAGCCGAAACAGCGCCCGCATACCAACAGGTTAGCCGTCTGTTGCGGAAGGATGGAACGATATGGTATCTGCCACACCGGCCTGTCCTTTTTCTCTACCCTTCTGCCTTTATAGTCAAACGGGTCGCATGCTCCCGACATGCCTATCACGTCATCATATGTCGTCCATTCCATTGATTCCGCCAAAGTAACATTATGGAGGCTATTCAGAACCCTCGTCACACGCACACCCGTCGTCGGGGCGACTTCCATCAGATATACATCCTTGGTCTCGGGCTTACGGCGGAGGGTTTCTATGCGGTCCCACAAGTCAAGACGGTGTTTCTGCTGAAGCTCGGAAACACGGAAGACATCCAATCCATCCTCATGAGCCCGGGTTCCTATTGTAGAAAACCGCATATCATCGACAGGAGTTTTCCCACCAATCTTCTTTCCCTTGCAGCCTCCAAGAAGATAAGATGTACTTATATGGTACCTACGGGCTTCATACGGATCACCGGTCCAGTTGAACAGGCATCCGTCACCGCTGGCATCCACAGCCATCTTGCACTTTACAGCTATGCGCCCGGTGTTGCAGTCCAACAGTATTGATTCCACTCTGTTGCCCGACATGGTCACTCCTGCCGCAACAGCATTATAGACTACCCTGACACCTGCATCATAGACCGTCTTGTCCAGCAAGTATTTTGTTGCCTCGGGGTCAACACGGGGAGAGTCAGGATTAAAGGCCCAGCCTTCCTTCAGCAGTTTGTCACACAACTCGACACAGATACCGCCTGTCGCCTTAGTCCATTCTCCAGACTTCCCCTTACCATGAGTGGCCAAGACCGGCAAGACCAACCCGCCTGTCCACAAGCCACCCAGATAGCTTGTCTTCTCTACCAGCATAGTGCTGGCTCCCTGACGTGCTGCGCTCACTGCCGCTGCCACACCGGCGGGACCACCGCCCACAACAATGACATCGACACTCGCCACGACCGGTATCTTATGAGACGGCTCCTTGACATAACCTTGCACATGGAGATGGTCTTCCACAGCATTGGACACATTGCCTGCCCGTCCATCCGATTGTTTCACACCTGGTACAATAACCCCAGCATATACATCCTGAGCACGACCGGCCGGACTATAGGCCGTTGCAGCCATACACGCTACTGACATCTTTAAAAAATTTCTTCTATCCATAAACAGTTACTTTGGCATTCTTACAAGAAACATGACAGTGCATGGTTTCTCTTTGTTTTAGGGGAAAACATGATGTCCACCCCTTTGAATCAAACAAAGTTACGAAAAAAAATATAATTGGAAACCTTTATCGGCACACAAGCAGATTCCGCCTTCTCGCTGCATAGCCGACGCATACTGACCATATCAGACCGCACAACCATTATCCCGAAGTAGACAAGCACATAATTTACGGCATCGACAAGCAAGTTCCCTTTCATTTTTTTACATATAACGATAATCCGTATATTTTAACAATAATTAATATGATTTAATAGTTTTACACATTGTCAAGTATACTTAAAAAAACGCTCCGGCCTTACAGTTTTCACTGGCAGGCCTGCGCGTTGAAACCGGAAGGCCTGCCAGTGAAAACCCGTAGGCCTACAAAATTTGCCACCGATACAGGCCCTTCTGACGGGTGTTATTCCAGCATGAAAAAAGAAACTTGCATCGTGTTAATAGCCGTTAAAATGTCC
The DNA here is from genome assembly GCA_902773055.1 of uncultured Bacteroidales bacterium. Lineage (GTDB taxonomy): Bacteria > Bacteroidota > Bacteroidia > Bacteroidales > Bacteroidaceae > UBA6382. The sequence continues at coordinate 39,971 of CACYCZ010000087.1, read as the reverse complement.
AGTTGCTTAGAGACCATGAACACCCAAATACGGCTTCGTCTCCCTGAGAGTATGCAAAAGAAGGCGTATATATACCATCGGATATCCCTCTGAGTCAGCAAACGATTCACTATACATTAATATATTTAATGCACATCCTTTCTGACACGACCTGCCTGAAACAGGAATTGACAAGGAAAACAACATTTTTTTACATATAACAGACTGAAAAAACAGAGAAGATTCATCCATAAAAGTTCTTTTGATTAATTTTGCAAATTAAATTATGAAAAATCTTGTCATAGATATCGGTAACAGCGCAGTCAAATATGCCGTATTTGAAAAAGGCGAATGTATTTGGCGTTGCAGTGCCAGCAAAAATGCTGTAGAAGAGTTCGAATACGCATGTTCCCTCGGAATCGGACATGTAGCCATCTCGTCTGTATCCACGACCGGGGACGAACTGCATCATGCTATTGAACACATCCCCTATCCCACCCTGAAAATCAGCACCAAGACAAAGCTACCTTTCAAGATAGCCGAATATATCCCCGACACTTTGGGAGCCGACCGCATCTCGGCCGTTGCCGGAGCCTACCAGATGTTTCCACATCAGGATGTCCTCGTCATTGATTTAGGAACATGTATTACCTATGAATATCTTACGCACGAAGGCATCTACACCTGCGGAAACATTGCACCAGGACTTCAGATGCGGCTCAAAGCCATGCACGAACATACCACCCTGCTTCCGGAATACACCTACGACGGAATATGGCCAGACATTTTGGGGACCAACACCCACGATGCCATGATAGGCGGTGTCGTCTGGGGAATAAAAGGTGAACTGGAATGTTACATCAGAACTTTCAGAAAGGCCAATCCCGACCTGCAGATAGTCCTTACAGGCGGTGACAGCAAATCATTCATCGACAAACTGGAAATGCCGGTCTGCCATGAAAGCATGCTTGTTGAAAAAGGACTGAACTATATACTTGAATACAATTTCAACGAATGATAAAACACTTTTTAATATTATCCGTCGCAGCCATTATGGCTGTCACCTCATCGGTTGCACAGACGAGCGGCAGCAATTCCCCGTATTCACGATACGGATGGGGTACTCTGGCTGACGAAGCCCAAGGATTCAACAAAGGTATGGGCGGCGTCGGCATAGGAGCCCGAAATAGGTCCATCCTGAACTACCAGAATCCTGCATCCTATTCGGCCATCGACTCCATCACATTCATTTTTGATGCCGGCATATCCCTGCAAACTGGCCGCTGGTCAGAGAACGGGAAACATGCCAATGCCCTGAACTCCACATTAGACTATGTACAGGCAGGATTTCGCCTCCGTCGCAATTTAGGCATCAGCATCGGTATGCGGCCCATTTCCATCGTTGGATACGATTTCTACACAACAACACAGATGAACAATGATGACGGATTCGGAGAATACACCTGCAGTTCCAGTTACAAGGGCGACGGCGGCATACGTGAAGCATGGCTCGGCGCAGGCTGGTCTCCATTCAAGAGTTTCTCCATCGGCGTACGAGGTGGTTACATCTGGGGAAGTTACGAACACAATGCAAGCATCACATACAGCAACACCAACATCCACAGTCTGGCACGACTGTACAAAGCAAACATAAACACGTACTCCCTCAATGTCGGCATGCAATACGGAATCAAACTTTCAAAGAAAGACGAACTGACCATTGGTGCCACGTTAGGCATAGGTCACGACATTGACAGCCGCTCCACATTTACAAATCAGAAAATGACGACAACCTCATCTCTCGGAGGAGACACACTGGTTGCACCCAAAGCATTCCAGTTGCCCATGAGCTACGGAGTGGGATTCCTCTTCAAGCACAACGGGAAATGGTCCATCGGCGCGGACTATACATGCCAACTGTGGAAAGACTGCAAGTTCCCGGAGGTTAATGAGCAAAACGGTTCATACACCTACTCCGCACAGAAGAATACCTTCAGGAACCGCCACAAGATAGCACTGGGAGCAGAATATATCCCCAATCCCGAAGGACTGAAAATAAGACACCATATAGCCTATCGCGCCGGCGTCTCATATTCAACATCCTATATCAACCAGAACGGAAATGACCCCAAGACATATCTTGTCAGCGCCGGCATGGAATTGCCCATCGTCAATATGTACAACAACCGCTCTGTGCTGAATGTCAGCGTGCAATGGGAGCATCTGGCACCTGCACAATCTCATACGCTGAAAGAAGACTATCTCCGGCTGTGTCTTGGACTGACTTTCAATGCCAGCTGGTTCAACAAGTGGAGAATAGAATAACAGTCTGGCAGCACCTTATCCCAGACAGCCACTTTACGAAATCTGACAATGAGGATGTCATCTTCCCCCCTAAGCATCTCACAGACTGTTTCAAGAGTCAGGAAACGCACTTATAACCTGCTGAAAACTTCCGCATGCGTCCTGCTCATAATCTCCGGCATCTTGCTTGACTCATGCAGTACAGACCAACCACCCATGGCACCTGCCATACATCTCAGAGACTCCATCCCCGTCATGACCACCTATGGCGTAAGCAAGCTGATCAGCGACTCCGGAGTCATACGCTACAAGATTGTCACTGAAGAATGGAGTGTCTACGACAGGACCTCGCCCACCAAGCAGACTTTCATGAAAGGCCTCCTGCTCGAAAAGTTCAATCAAAAATTCCATGTCGAGATGTACATCACCGCAGATACTGCATACTGGTACGACCAAAATCTATGGGAACTGCGCGGGAGAGTATGCGTCTGGAACGGCAACGGCACTGTCTTCAATTCCGAACTGCTATTCTGGAATATGACACGACATGAATTCTATTCCAACAAATACTCCCATCTGGTCACGCCCGACAGGGAAGTTGAAGGCAACAGCTTCCACTCAAATGAACAGATGACCATCTACGAAGTCAATTTTTCACATGCCATTTTCCCCATTCCAGAAAACAGCAATGATGACGAACTGACATCAGATTCCATCCCGGCAGAAACGCTTCAGCCGGAAACACCTCAGCCAAGCCAGTTTAACCGCACCCCCAAACCCAAGGGACCCAAGAAGGCAAAAATCATCACGAATCTCCCGACAGAGCCTCATATCAAACGATAGACATTGACCACACATGAACACCGTCATCATCATATTACCATTGTTCCTGCTGCTTTTCTTTTTCCAGATAAATGAGACTGCCTTCCTGAGTTCTTACAAATACAGGGAACAGAAAGAGAAAACATATATAGGCAGCATTATCCTGAATCTATACAAGAATGCCGGCATATACCTCTTTTCCCTCCGCTTCACATCCATAGCTATACTGGCGGCAAGTTCATACCAGATATACCACATCCTTGACACATTACAAATTCCGGCAAATTTCTTCGTTAAACTTGCCGTCTACTTCATCCTGTCATTTTTCATTTTAATCATCGGCGCCATAATCATTCCCCGAAGCATCGGCGCAAAATATCCAGATAAAGTACTATACCACTCTGCATTTTATATCAATATCATTAATTCCGTCACCCTGCCCCTGACAAGGATATTGCTTGCCATACCCAAACAAATACTTCGGATTTTTCACATTCCACTTTCTGATGACAAACTGCTTGCCCTGACCGGCACCAGAGGCATTACACTGGAACATAGCAGACACCCCCAGACAGAGCACGTCAATCTGCATGGCAATAATCTCAAGATATATCGCAAAGCATTGGAGTTCTCTAATGTCAGAGTGAAAGACTGCATGGTACCTCGTACGGAAATCATCGGTATTGAACAAGGAGATTCACAGGAAGAACTGCTGGAATGTTTTGTCAAGAGCGGAAAAACCAGAATCATTGTCTACAACGATGACATTGACCATATCATTGGCTATTTTCACTCATCAGATATGTTCAACAAGCCTTCAGACAAACCATGGACAGAACTGATCAGTGAGATACCCATTGTGCCCGAAGCCATGGGAGCCCAGAAAATGATGCAGATATTTCTCAAAGAGAAAAAACCGTTGGCCGTTGTAGTTGACGAATATGGCGGGACAAGCGGTATTATCTCACTGGAAGACCTCGTTGAGGAAATTTTCGGTGAAATTGAAGATGAGCACGATACCATCAAATACACCGCCCGGAAACTTAACGACAACGAATATTTGCTCTCTGCCAGGCTGGAAATAGAAAAAGTCAATGAACTTTTCGACTTAAACTTACCTTGTTCCGAAGAATACGCTACTATTGGCGGGCTGATATTATTCCACTATGAAAATTTCCCGAAAGAAAACCAGACCATCGACATTGACAAATACAGGTTTCATATACAAAAAGTTTCAAAAACAAAAATAAACCTCGTCAAACTCACACAACTCCAAGATAAACCCGAAGCAACAAACTGACCCGACCAGACAACCTGACATATACATGCTCCACACGAAAGCATGCAAACAAATTCAGGCAGGCTGCCATCCTTACCAAATCATATCATAAAACAATGCAACTGCATCAGCAGAATTATGGATATAAAGCCCTTTTCCCCTATCTACTCCAAGACAAAGATGCCACAGCAGTCATAAACTCCCACGAAGAAATATTCATCCTACTCCTGCATTCTCACGATTTTACCGCTCAGCAACACCTGGTGTTCAGGAGACAACAAAATATTTGCAACGACAATATCATATTTCATTTCATTTTATTACCTTTGTACTCGCATTTTAAACAAATAGAATAAAAACTAAAAAAATAAATAAATGGCAGCATTACAAACAATCAGAAGCAAAGGTGCTCTCCTGCTGATAATCATCGGTGTAGCTCTTTTTGCTTTCATTGCAGAAGAATTCGTCCGCTCTATTCAGACAACGACGAACGAAAGAAGACAAGTAGCTGGTGAAGTATGTGGCAAGAAGATTACCTCTATGGAATTCCAGCGAATGGTAGAAGACTATAAAGACGCTCTCAAATTCATGCGCGGCAACAGCACATTCTCTGAACAAGAAAGCGCTCAGGCCGAAGACTTTGTCTGGCAGTCATATGTCAACTATCAACTCATCTCAAAAGAATGTGAAAAACTGGGATTAACCGTAACTGACCAGGAATTACAAGACGAGCTCAACAAGGGCAACAATCCCATGTTGGCACAGACTCCATTCATTAATCAGGAAAAACGCTTTGACGTAAATGCTCTTCGTAATTTCCTGACAGAGTATCAAAAGATTCAAAGCAATACTTCAGACGTTCCTGAGCAGTATATTGAACAATACACAACAATCTACAAGTATTGGAAATTTGTGGAAAAGACATTGCGTGAAAGCATGCTGGAACAAAAATATCAGGCTCTGCTTGCCAACACCATTCTCTCTAACCCAATTGAAGCAAAGCAGATTTTTGAAGAGAGTGCCCAGTCAAGCGACATTATTGTTGCCTCACTAAACTACCGGTCCGTACCCCAAGACAAAATCAAAATTGAGGAATCAGAGCTAAAGTCAAAATACAACCAACTCAAGGAGCGCTTCCGCCAGTACATTGAAAGCCGCGACATCCGCTTTGTGCAATTTACCGTAGAAGCCAGTGACAAGGACAAAAAGGAATTAGATGAGGAAATGGCCAAATTTTCTGAGAAACTTGCCACTTCTGATGACCCTGTCAGCGTTGTAAGAATGAGCAATTCACAAATTCCTTATAGCGGATTGTGGACATCAAAGCAAGCATTCCCTGCAGACATCCAGAACAAACTTGACTCTGTCAGCGTAGGCATGACAGGCCCATATTACGAAATCGCGGACAACAGCGAAAACATCATTAAACTCTTTGGAACCATTCAAGCTCCTGACTCTATCCAATACAAGATGATTCAGGTAGGCGGTGCAACTATTGAGAATACCCGCAAGAGTGCAGACAGCATTTACACAGCACTGAAAAATGGTGCCATATTTGATTCCATCGCTCACAAATACAACCAGCAGTCACCCGAGCAATGGATTGCATCCAACCAATATGAGACAATGCCGAATATGGATGAAAACAATGTAAAGCTGTTCAATACCCTGAACACCATGGGTGCCAATGAAATCAGGAATATAGAATTTGAAAACGGCAATATCATCGTATTGGTTACAGACCGCAAAGAAATGACCACGAAATATAATGTGGCAATTATCAAGCGTCCCATCACCTTCAGCAAAGAAACCTATTCCAAAGCTTTCAATAACTTCAGCCACTATCTGGCATCAAGTCCTACAATGGAGGAATTGGAGAAGAATGCTGTCAAGAATGGCTATCAATATCAGATGAACGTTGAGACATACTCTAATGCCCACTTCATCAACAACATTCCAAACACCAAGGAAGCTCTCCGCTGGTTGTTTAACGAAGACACCAAGGAAGGTGATATATCCCCATTGTACGAATGTGGTGACAACAACACTCTCCTTGTCGTAGCTTTGAACAAGATTCACAAAAAAGGTTTCCTGCCACTTGAAGAAATCAAGAGCAATGTTGAAAAAGAAGTTGAAAAGGACAAGAAGGCAGAATACCTTATTAAAGAAACCAAGATTCAGTCTATTGCCGATGCCAAAGCCAAAGGTCTTGCCATTGACACTCTGAAAGGCGTTACATTCAGTGGCAACACTTTCGTACCTGCAACAGGTGCCTTGGAAGAAAACATCAACGGAAGTTTGGCCAACAGAAAAGTAAATGACTTTGTTGGGCCTATTAAGGGTAACAGTGGCATTTACTACTATCAGGTCATCGCAAGCAACAAAGACAAAGAAGCAAAATACAAAGAAGAAGAGCAAATGAATATTGCACGCTCACAGCACATTCGCAATGTTCAATCCTTCGGTAGCGATTTGTTCCTCAAAGCAGACATCAAAGACAAACGCTATTTATTCTTCTAAGAGCTATACAATTCAGCAAAAATGCAACAAAGGACCAGATGGCTCTGGTCCTTTGTTGCATTTTGTAAAGATTTTGATAACTAAAAATGACATTTCGCCAACATTCTCATTTATCCTTTTTCCTTTTAACACAAAAAATCAAATTAAAATCACTTTATAGAGCATTATCCTGCAAATCACATTATCGCCATTAATCAAATTATGAGTAATTTTGTAAAAGGATTAATCAGAAGACACATGAAACATCCACTAAGAAGTTCTGTATGCACAGATGGGCGTCGCATGGCCGGTGCACGTGCACTATGGGTGGCAAATGGCATGAAACGCGAGCAATTTGGAAAACCTATTATTGCCATCGCCAATTCTTTCACCCAATTTGTTCCTGGGCATACTCACCTGCATGAAGCTGGTCAAATAGTCAAAGCTGAAATCGAAAAATTAGGATGCTATGCAGCTGAATTCAACACCATAGCCATTGATGATGGCATTGCAATGGGACACGATGGCATGCTCTACAGTCTCCCATCGCGTGACATCATAGCAGACTCTGTTGAATATATGTGTAATGCACACAAGGCCGATGCCTTGATTTGCATTTCAAATTGTGACAAAATTACACCAGGAATGCTGATGGCTGCCATGCGGCTGAACATTCCAACCATTTTTGTCAGCGGGGGACCCATGGAAGCTGGCCAATACAAAGGAGAAAATCTTGACCTCATTGCGGCCATGATAAAAGGAGCCGATCCTACCGTTAGTGATAGTGAATTGGAAGAAGTGGAAAACCGCGCATGTCCAGGATGCGGATGCTGTTCAGGAATGTTCACAGCCAACTCCATGAACAACCTTACAGAAGCTATCGGACTCTCCCTGCCAGGAAACGGCACTATTTTGGCAACACACGTCAACCGCATTGAATTGATGAAGGCTGCAGCCAGGCAAATTGTCAAGAATGCCTTTGCATATTACGAGCATGGTGATGACTCGGTTCTTCCTCGTAGTATCGCCACTCGCACAGCATTTCTCAATGCCATGACACTGGACATCGCCATGGGAGCATCTACAAACACAGTGTTGCACTTATTAGCGATTGCTCAAGAGGCAGAAGTGGATTTTAGCATGAAAGATATTGACATGTTATCACGCAAGACCCCCTTCTTGTGCAAATTGGCTCCTAATTCACAAAAATATTCTGTTCAGGAATGTGGCCGTGCAGGCGGAATGCTTAGCCTGCTTGGAGAATTAGCGAAGGGAGGACTTATTGACACTAACGTAAAACGTGTCAACGGAAATACCCTTGCTGAAGATATTGAACAATATTCCATTCTCAAAGAAAATATCTCACCAGAAGCAAAACGTATCTATTCCAGTGCACCTGCAGGAAAATTCTGCAATAAGCTCGGAGTACAAGATACTAATTATGCCACATTGGACACCGACCGGGCAAAAGGCTGCATCCGAGACATTGAACACGCATACACTCAGGATGGTGGCATGGCTATTCTTTTTGGAAATATTGCCCAAGATGGATGTGTAGTCAAAACCGCAGGTGTAGATGAGAGCATTTGGAAATTTTCAGGACCTGCCGTTGTTTTTGACTCACAAGAAGATGCCTGCGAAGGCATCTTGGGAGGCAAGGTTAAAAAGGGGGATGTCGTGGTCATTACACATGAAGGCCCCAAGGGAGGACCTGGTATGCAGGAAATGCTTTACCCAACATCATACATCAAGAGCATGCACATGGGTAAAGAGTGCGCACTTATTACAGACGGACGCTTTTCAGGCGGAACATCTGGGCTTTCAATAGGACATATCTCACCTGAAGCAGCTAACGGGGGCAACATAGGGAAAATCATTGACGGAGATATCATTGATATAGACATTCCCAACCGCAGCATCAACGTCAGGCTTTCAGATAAAGAATTATCCGAACGACATCAGCAGCCTTTAAAAAGAAAGCGCATTGTATCCAAGGCTTTACGTGCCTACGCTCAAAGCGTATCCAGTGCAGATAAAGGTGGTATAAGAATCATTGATTAACAGACTCCATTATACAAATACATATATTAATTTATGACAGAAAAAATTACAGGCGCCGAAGCCCTAATGCGGTCTTTAGAAAATGAAGGAGTAAATATTCTGTTTGGATATCCTGGTGGGGCAATCATGCCCACATATGATGCACTATATAATCACAAAAAAAGCTTAACGCACATTCTGGTACGTCACGAACAAGGAGCAGTTCATGCCGCTCAAGGATATGCCCGTGTAAGCGGGAAAGTTGGATGTGCCATCGTGACTTCTGGTCCAGGAGCAACAAATACTATTACAGGTATAGCTGACGCAATGGCTGACAGCACCCCCGTAGTCGTTATATGCGGCCAGGTCGGAGTCGCCATGTTGGGAACTGATGCCTTTCAAGAAGTTGATGTTGTCGGCATTACCAGTCCTGCTACAAAATGGAGTTACCAGATTCGCCGAGCTGAAGATATTGCATGGGCTGTATCCAGAGCTTTCTACATAGCAAAAAGCGGACGTCCGGGGCCTGTAGTTTTAGATTTCGCAAAAAATGCGCAAACAGGACTCGTTGACTACCAACCAGCCAATGTCAATTTTATCCGCTCGTATGACCCTACCCCGCAATTAAATATCGACGACATCAAGACAGCTGCAAAACTCATTAATAACAGCGTCAAACCCTTTGCACTATTAGGACAAGGTATTGAATTGGCAAATGCCCACCAGGAAGTGCGCGACCTCTTGGAGAAAGCCCAGATTCCATTCGGCAGTACCCTCCTCGGACTTTCAGACATGCCCTCTGACCACCCATTGAATATGGGAATGTTGGGTATGCACGGAAATCTAGGCCCAAATGTCATGACCAATCAATGTGACGTTCTCATTGCCATTGGCATGCGCTTTGACGACCGCGTAACAGGTAATTTGGAAACCTATGCAAAACAAGCTAAAATCATTCACTTCGATATTGATCCCTCCGAATTCAACAAGAATATTAAAATTGATGTTGCAATATTGGGTAACTGCAAACTTTCCATACCCGCTGTAACTGCATTAGTTGATACTGCGAAACACAATAGTTGGATTGAAGGATTTAAACCCTATGCAGAAAAAGAATATAACAAAGTTATTGATAAGGCTATTCACCCTCATACAGGTCCACTGCTAATGGGGGAAGTCGTCAGCAAGGTTTCGGAAGCGACCAACAATGAAGCCGTTCTTGTCACAGATGTCGGACAAAACCAAATGTTTGGCTGCAGATATTTCAAATACACAAGCCCCCATTCTGTTATTACCAGTGGTGGTATTGGTACCATGGGATTCGGTCTGCCAGCTGCAATTGGTGCGACTTTCGGTGCACCAGAACGTACAGTATGTCTGTTTTGCGGTGATGGTGGACTGCAGATGACCATTCAGGAATTAGGTACTATCATGGAACAGCAATCCCCTGTAAAAATCATACTATTAAACAATAATTTTCTTGGGAATGTACGTCAGTGGCAAGCCATGTTCTTTAAAAAACATTATTCATTTACACCAATGCTGAACCCTGACTACGAACTAATAGCAAAGGCATATGGCATCCCTTCACAGACTGTCATTGACAGAAAAGACTTGGACAATGCTATTAAGAATATGCTCAATACATCTGGGCCATTTTTACTTCAGTGTGCAATCATGGAGGAAGATAATGTCCTTCCAATGACACCTCCAGGAGCAAATGTTGATGAAATGCTTCTTGAAATCCAATGATATAACTATGGGAGGGCAATGTGGCGAATGCAACTCCTGCGGGAAATGTGACAGACTTCTTCAGCACTCCCAAGACACCATAAAGTCACAGGAAACTCCACAGCATAAAACAAAATCAATGGAAACAAGCCTATACACATTTATTATTTATTCAGAGAACGTACCAGGCATACTTTCTCAAATTACAGCCGTATATACGCGTCGGCAGGTTAATATTGAATCCCTAAATGTTTGTGCATCATCTACACCTGGTGCTCACAAATACACGATTACGGCCTATTGTGACGAAGCAATGGCCAAGATGTTGACAGCTCAGATAGAGAAACGCATTGATGTCCTACAGGCAAATTATTTCACTGACAGTGAAATATTCATTAATGAAACTTGCCTACTGAAAATTAACACCGCTATTATGCTACGAAATAAGAACGTATGCAAAATTGTCAGAATACACAACGCCCATATTGTTGAAGTCAATCCCACATATGCCACCATTGAAAAGACAGGCATTACAGATGACATCCTTGATTTGTTCAATGAGTTAAAATCAACTGGATGTGTGCTTCAATTTGTCCGTTCCGGCCGCATTGCCATCACTAAAGATTTCACAGAACATCTTGATGAATATCTGGCAGAACGGGAAAAACAACGCCAAGACAATAATTAAACAAAAACATAAACTGCGCAAGTATTTCCTTGCAAATTAAATTTCTAAAAAAAATGGCAAAAATGAATTTTGGTGGCGTCATTGAAGAAGTTATGACGCGCGAAGAGTTCCCTCTTGAGAAAGCACGTGAAGTATTAAAAAATGAAACCATTGCAGTTTTAGGTTATGGCGTACAAGGTCCAGGCCAATCCTGCAACCTCCGCGATAATGGTTTCAACGTTATTATCGGCCAACGTCAGGGTAAAACCTACGAAAAAGCTGTTGCCGATGGCTGGGTACCGGGAGAAACTCTTTTCTCAATTGAAGAGGCAGCCGAGAAAGGCACTATTGTGATGTGTCTGCTCTCTGATGCAGCCGTTATGAGTGTTTGGCCAACCTTGAAGCAACACCTTAAGGCCGGCGATGCACTATATTTCAGTCATGGTTTCGCTATTACATGGAATGACCGAACTGGTTGTATTCCACCAGACAACATCGATGTTATTATGGTTGCACCTAAGGGATCTGGAACTTCACTCCGCACTATGTTCCTTGAGGGACGCGGCCTGAACTCTTCCTATGCCGTATACCAAGATTATACTGGCAAGGCTCTTGATCGGACATTAGCTCTCGGTATCGGTATTGGTTCCGGATATTTGTTTGAAACAACTTTCCAACGTGAAGCCACTTCCGACCTTACCGGTGAACGCGGTTCTCTGATGGGAGCTATACAAGGTCTGCTCTCCGCACAATATGAAGTGCTTCGTGAAAATGGTCACACCCCGTCTGAAGCTTTCAACGAAACCGTTGAAGAATTAACACAGTCACTGATGCCATTGTTTGCAGAAAAAGGAATGGACTGGATGTATGCGAACTGCTCTACAACAGCTCAACGAGGTGCCCTTGACTGGATGGGGCCGTTCCACGATGCCATCAAGCCCGTGGTTGAGAAGCTCTACAGTTCTGTAAAAAGTGGTCATGAAGCTCAAATCTCCATTGATGCAAATTCAAAGCCCGATTACCGCATCGGACTGGAGAAAGAATTGAAAGCACTTCACGATTCGGAAATGTGGCGTACTGCAGAGGTTGTCCGCCAACTGCGTCCTGAAAACAATTAAACTCATCATACCCCACGAAAAACAGCCTATCCTCATATGATAGGCTGTTTTTGTCTGTGTCAGAAGGTACCTATGAAAAAAACTTATTATCTTTGTGACATAAACACAAACAATTTACATCTTATGAATAAATATTTCATTTACCTGTTGATTTGTACTATGACCACAACAGTTTCGGCACATATCAAATCAGCTCCCAAAGAATTAGATTATGACTTGCTAAACAAACAAGCCCAAAAAGAGTATTTAACTCCAGTACGCCCAGGATACGACAAGAAGAATCCCTACTGGAATGAATTTTCCTTTAAGTTCATGTATGCCCCAGCCTTTGGTTTCTCTACCGTAAAAGGAGCCAAAACATACCGCTACACCATTAAGGAAAACCCCGATGCAATTGAAAAAATCGGCAAGAAGACTTATCGGCTAATTAATAACCACTTCCAGCCAATTACTTTCACAGCAAACACTCCTAATAGTTCTCTGGCTCCCGTGTGGGATAAGATACCTGCCGCCAACGTCATCCTGACAGTCGAAGCTCTTGATGGCAACGGCAAAGTTCTCCAAATTGTCGGTGAACGCAAATTCCTCCGCGACTTCGGCTTCCACGGTCCATACAACAATGCTGTCCGTCCCTACAAAGAAGCAGCCATTAAGGGAATGCTGTTCATTCATAACATGGAGGAAATGAAGTGTTGGATTGACAGCGGTGTTCCCAATATGAAATATGAGCATTACACATACGCTAACAAAATTATCAGTTCTGTTGTCAGCAACGAGGTTATGGTTTCAAAATATATACCTACTGAACGCGAGAAAGCCCTCAAAACCGCAGAAGCTGCAGCCGACTTCCTGATCAAACTGAGTCAGCCAGCCAATGCCCCCATGGCCTATTTTCCACCTACATATTATAAGAACCTCATTGCCTCAAAACGCGCCGAGAATCAAGGTGCAGTCATGACTATGGATGCAGTATATGTCATCAATGCGATGCTGGATATCTATAATGTTACAAAAAAGCAGAAATACTACGACTTTGCCCTCAACATTACACGCACTTACAAAAAAATACAAAACACAGATGGTTCATTTCCTATTAAGGCCTATATAGAAACTGGGAAACCTACCAACAACGGCAAAGCCATGCTTCACGCTATCTGTCGCGCTTCCCTGCGCTGGGCACAGGAATACCACGTTACCGAGTTTGAAGACATGCGCATTAAAGCTGAAAAATGGATGCACGATGTTGCCATTAAGAATTTCGACATGACCGGCCAATTTGAGGATGTTTCTGTGAATGGACTAAAACCATATGAAAACTTGACAAACTGCACAGCTGCGCCTTATGCCAACTACCTGTGCTCAAAAGACAAGCCCACCGCAGAAGAACTTGAGGATGCCAGAGACCTGCTCCGTCTCAGCGAGGATCAGTTCACATATTGGAATTTCCTTTATAATGAACTAGGTATCCGCCGTTTCAATACACCATGCGTCATTGAACAATACAAATACCGCACCCCCGTTGATGCCAGCGCATGCAATGTTTCTGGCGGACTTCTGGCTTACTACAAAGCTACAGGTGATAAGTTAGCATATGCAAAAGCTAAGGCTATTATCGACAATATCACCATTCAACAGGTACAGAAAAACGGTTATATGCCGACGACATGGCTTGTGAACATGAATAGGACTAACGAATTGTCCATCTGGTTGAATTGCGCCGAATCAGCCATTAGCCGCCTGCTCGAAATGTCTGAATTAGTCGGAGAATAATTTCTCCTATTAAAGTAAAGTATTGCAAAACAAACACCGCTTCAATATTTGGAGCGGTGTTTGTTTTGCAATATCCTTCATAGGAAGCCAATGACTATCCCCTTTTCTTTTCGTTCAAGATAGCCCTTACATAGCGTTGAAGCATAGCTATAGCCTTTCTGTTCTCACCTCCAAGAGGAATGATAATGTCAGCATAAGCCTTTGTAGGTTCAATAAACTCCTGATGCATCGGTTTCAAAACTTCACGATATTTTTTTATAAGAGTTTCCAAATCCTTACCACGTTCGGACATATCACGTGTAATCACACGTAACAGACGCTCATCGGCACCTGTATCAACAAATATCTTCAAATCCATCTGGTCCCTAAGTGTTTTGTCGTAAAGTGCCATAATTCCTTCCACAATAATAACATCCTTGGGCTCAACATGCACAGTTTCCTTCAGGCGCGTACTGATAACATAGCTGTAGGTAGGCTGTTCAATTGCCTTGCCGGCCTTCAAATCAGATATCTGTTGAGCAAATAACGGCCATTCAAAAGCGTCTGGATGGTCAAAATTAGTTTTCAACCGCTCCTCCAAAGGCATATCACTCTGATCCTTGTAATAGGAATCCTGAGGGATAACAGCCACCGACCCTTTCGGCAACGCCTCTACTATCTTCTTCACAACAGTCGTCTTGCCAGATCCGGTTCCTCCTGCAATACCGATGATAAACATATTATATGATTTTTATATTAACTCAGTGCAAAGATATAAATTTATCAACTTTGACATCAGATAAAGTCACAAACATTTTCCAAGAATATCTGTCAATTGTCGGATATCATCAATCATGTAATCTGGTTTTACCTGTTTCAGAGCTTCCGGTGAACCATTTCCATAAGTTACAGCACACGTCTTGCATCCAGCATTCTTCCCCATCATGACATCATATGGAGCATCGCCTACTATAAAAGTCTCCGAAGGAACTGCACAATATTTCTCCAGAATCTTCTGTGCCAGATCGGGAGCCGGCTTACCATTATCTACATCCTGCGGAGTTACTATATCGCTCATGTACTGTCCCACACCCGACATGGGTATCAACGACATCGCGGAATCTTTGGCCCTGCTAGTCGCTATTGTCATCACATATCCTTGTGACTTCAGTTCTTCCAGAGTTTCTATGACATAAGGGAAAGGCTTTACCTTGACAGCAGCGACATTCTGGGGGAAAACATCCTTCTGATAGATTTCAGACAGACGGAAAGCCTCGGCATCATCACATTTCAGCATCACCTTAAAGCAATCATCCAACGACAGTCCTATAACACTCTCACATGCCTTTTCTGACGGCTCATCATAGCCACCTCGGACAACAGTTTCCTTAAACGATTTTACAACTACGGCCTGAGTATCACCCAATGTTCCGTCAAAATCAAAAATTATAATCTTCATGCTTTTTCTTATTCAAATGCTATATAAGGTTCCAGTTTTTTCAAATCCTCTGCCGTAAAGGCAGTTTCCGTTGACAACTGTTTCAGGGATGTCAAACTGCCATATTTATTTCTATGATTAAAAATTGCCTTTACCTGTTCATAGTTCAGATATGGGTGACGAATGAGTGTCCTGAAATCAGCTGTGTTTATATTGAGTCTCTTTATCTTTATATGGTTCAATCTTACCCATTTGCACACATCTGTCGGCAGTCCTTCTATCTCCTTTAGTTGTTCAACCGAGGCAAAGCCACCAAGTCTCTCACTGTAGCGCACAATTTTACTGGCATAATAGCTTCCTATTCCAGGTATTTTCTTCAGTTCTGAAGTATCTCCCCTGTCCAGCTCTACCCACTCTCCCTCCTTCAACTTCTGAGGATAAGATGCCACAAGGGCATTATATACCGAATCACGCCATTGCCGCTTCTGTTCTGCCTCAGCCTTCCGCAGCAACCTCTCATCTTGAGGAAATACTGCATAAGGCATCATTCTGTCAACATCCTTTTCCGAAAAGGAGTATACCCGCATCAAGTCCTGACGATTATAGAATCTGGCTCCTGCTTTGCGGTATTTCAGAAAAGTTTTTATCTGCCACACCTTCAGTCCAAAATCTGCCAAATCAGAAGAATCGCATATATTCGGGTCAAACACATGGGGAGCAAAGCGCATACTGTCCTTTAGCCGTCTATCCTTCTTTTCCAACTTGATTTTAGCTACAAAACGCTCTATCTCCTCTGTAGAATCAATCCTGACATCATCGTCGTCGGTGCCCTCAATACGATACTCAATAAACCAGAACATCCCCAAAGCAAGCACAAGAAGAAGTGCAAGCAGACAGAGAGCCATCCGTTCCCTTCGCGAAAAATAGAACACGTTTTTCATGACAAATTTTCCGTTTGCACTACAAAATTAGTGATAATTTATTATCAGCACATATGACGGGCATTCTGTTCTGCGCAAAAACAGAAAAAACCTCCTTACGAGATATCGTAAAGAGGTTCCCTGCAATGTACACCCTTAGGGGCTCGAACCCTAGACCCACTGATTAAGAGTCAGTTGCTCTACCAACTGAGCTAAGGGTGCATTTACTTTTCAGTATGCGACTGCAAAATTACATATTTTTATTTATACAGACCAAACATTTTAGGCATTTATTTTTCACAAATCAAAAAAACCTGTCGGCTCTGTCCTGTTCAAGGGAGTAAGTACAGGAAAATCCTGCTCGGCCACCCCCTTCTTTCTCAGCAGACCAACAACCTCATCCAATGCTTTCTGCGGTGTATTATTATTAGCACTGATATGACACAGCCACACGTGCGATAAATGTTTATAATGCCGATATATCGTTTCGGCTGCTTCTCTGTTTGAAAGATGACCATTAGTCCCAAATATGCGCGTTTTCAGATATGTCGGATATGCTCCGTTACGCAACATGTCTTCGTCATAATTGGATTCTATCGTCAGGCAGTTAGCCTGAGCAATATAGGACTGTATCTCGTCGGTCATAGAACCGTCATCGGTAACGTGTACCAGACGGATATTCTTGTAACATATATAATAACCCACATTATCACTGCTGTCATGAGGCACATCAAAAGCCGTCAAGCGACAGCCCAGAAAATCCATCGGCATGTTTTTCTGAATAATACGGCGGTTTTCTATAGGGATTTTTGTACGGATTACCGGATTAATATCCATACCCTGCCATACACTTTCTGTTGCATAGATCGGTATACCGGCTCTCTTGGCAAAACTGCATGCACAGCGCACATGGTCTATATGGTCATGGGTCAGGAAAACACCTGATATGCTTTGGGGAACAATATCATACATCGCAAAATATTTCCTCATCTTACTGATGCCCACTCCAGCATCTATTAGGAATGCTCCCTCATCATTCTGAAAATAGAAACAGTTACCGCTGCTGCCACTTCCGAAACATAAAATTCTGAATGCTCCCATAAGTACATGCAAAATTACAAAAAAGGCGCTACAACAGCCATATCAACACGCTTTGTTTATTTCCGGCTACAAGAATAAATAAGAAAAAAAGATATCCGCAATTCAGCTTTCAGAATAGTTTTGCTTAACTTTGAAACAGAATCATAAAACAGCCCTCACTATGCGCACATTCAAGATTGCCGCTGCCATTATCTCTGCCACCCTGCTCGTTTTCTCTTCATGCAGTAAGCCGCAGGAAAATGACGCAGAAATATGCATCAATCATTTTTGTCAAGCTTTTTTCAATTTCAAGTATGCTGAAGCACTTCAATATTGCGCTTCGGGAGAAGACGGTTGGCTCAGGATATACCTTTCCAATTTACGACCTGAAGACCAGGACAGTATCCGCCTCACATCTGCAGAACCTACATTTCGCATCAGCAAACTGACCTATCAGGGAGATTCCTGTGCACAAGCTCTTATAGAAATCAACTCTGTTTACTATCTGGACACCATCGGGAAACCGGGACACTTGGTAAAGGAAGGAATCTATAAATTATTCCTTGTACATCAAGAGGGGCAATGGAAAATCAGAATGGGAGACCTACTGCAAAGTGGAATGTAAAATCCCTTTTTAAATTAGGATGAATAAGGGGAAAGTGCTCTCGCTTTGTAGCATATGACGGAGAGACAGCCTTCATAGCCATATCAAAGCGCAGGATAAAATAATCAAAGTTAAACCTCAGTCCCCAACCATAGGAGGCTGCAATCTGTTTGTAGAACGTATCAAACTTGAATAGCCCTCCCGGTTGTGCTTCATAATTGCGTGTCGTCCATATATTGCCGGCATCCACGAACAGGGCACCAGTCAATTTCCAGAAAAGGTATGAACGCCATTCCATGTTAAACAGCAGTTTTAAGTTACCCGTCTGGTTGATAAAATCTATCTTTCCATCCTTACCCACATAGCCTCCGGGGCCGAGTTCCCTTATAGACCATCCGCGCACGCTGTTGGCACCTCCGGCAAAATAGCGTTTTTCGTATGGCACCATCGTCGCATTTCCATAGGGCAGGACCAGTCCCATTGCCGCACGCATGGCCAAAGTGTTGTTTTTATTCATGGGTATGCTGCGTGCGTAGTCTATATCAAATTTCAGATATTGGGCAAACGCCACATCAAACAGGGTATAACGGCCGTCTGCATCTTTCTTGACATCAAGCCCCTTTGACAAAAGGTATAGCAGATTTCCCGCCGACTCAATGCCAACATGAAACTGGGTGGCGTTTCTCTTACTTTGGGCATTAGTAGACCCTCCTGCTGAATTGTATATAAAGTTATACGCACTGTTGAGGATGAACAGGTTCTCGTAGGTATAACGCACTATGGCAAACCGCGCATTGTCATTATTCAGATATTCATTTCTGAAAGTATTGGATATCCACGGCATGAACACATAGTTCAGGCCTATGGCATCCAACTTATGCTGATGGCGGTTGTGATGGCCATTCCATTTATAACTCCATAATGCTGTCAGGACACGCCGGTGGAACTCGGGACGCTCCTGGGTATTAAACTGCAATGTAATTTCTGACGAGCCGTGCATATTGACACGTCGGTGCTCTGGCATAAACGGAATAATGATACGGGGAAATGACAGGCGGCTCTCAACGGAGAACTCAAAGAAATTCTGGTCATTATATCCTTCCAACCCTGTAATGGCCTCAAAGGCTGCCTTCGCCTTGGTTGTCCAGACCTCCGAACCGTGAAAAAGATTTCTGTTGGTAAAACTGACTGATGAGGCCACACCAAGATCGCCCGAAGTATTTGTGCCCTCCAATTCCGCCGAAATCTGATTGAGCTTGTCGGTGTGGAGGGTAATGTGGCAGTTCAGTGTTCCTGCCTCCGTATCGCTGAAATGAATTGAAGAACTGCGCAATATCTTCAGGCGCGAAAAATTATTGTATGTCGTGCGCACAGCCTCTTCGTTGTAATATGCCCCACGCTGTATATCCAACTGCGAGTATACAACATTGGGGCGTATTGTGCGTGGGCCCTTGTAGCGCATCTTTATACCGCGGTATTTGATACTGTCGCGGAATTCTCCCTGCGTGGCTTCATCGTCCACGATATCAACCGTAACTTTTCCTATCCAATAACGGGTATAATCCTTCTCTGGGTCTGAAGAGAGCCGTTTCCCGTCATAGTGCAGCACCAATGCCAATTTTCGGGGACCGGCCAGAGAGTCTATGTCGTAATATATAAACTTCTTCAGGGCACGGTAATATCCGTTGCGGTGCAGCAGATTAATGATACGGCTCCGCTCGTTATCCAGCACATTGGCATCACAGGGCATATCAACAGTCAGCAGGGTTTCACTCTCATTCATCTTCAGTATTGAGTCAATCACAGGGTCGTCGATGTCATAATCAATTGAGCGAATCCTATATTGCTGACCGGGATGGAGATGATAGGACACCTTAGCCTTATGCCCTTTGAATCTCACTCTGTCGTCCACCCTGGCATGAAGGTATCCCCTTGACTGCAAAGCCAGTGCCAACTGGTTCTTGGATGTCTGGGTCATCTGCCAGTCATAGATGACAGGTTCCTCACCCAGCCGCTTCAGGAAACGGTTAAAGCGTTTGGTGGAATCTGTTCCCGACATACAGTAAATACCCAACGGAACCTTTACGAGATTAAACCATCTGGCATTGGGCTCCTGCCTGATATATGACCTATAGCTCGCTGCATCAGTCTTTTTCTCAGCCGAGACTATATCTACAGAAGTAAGTACATGTTGTCCCTCTGAAAGAAATTTCTCAGAAGAACAACTTGTCATGACTATGACAGCCAGGACAATCCATATCCATTTCCTTATCCTGAACATCGGAGATACTGAAATCCGACACAAAGATAAAACTTTATGCAGACATAGTCAAGACAAGAAAGCAGGAAACGTCCGATTTCCTCCTGTCACTTAGAGAGGAACGGTATTTCCGCCCTCTTGCAGGATGCCTCCCCCCAAAAACAGTCCTGCAAGTGCAGAATATCACTATGAGTCATCTTTTTCCTGTCAAAATAATTGTCGGTATCTTTTTTTTTCATAAACTTTGCATATCTATCGCATACACTGCATCCATATCGCCCTATGATCAGCAAGAACAGGATAAAAGACATCCATGCACTCGGCATGAAGAAGAACCGGGACTGCCGGAAGCAGTTTGTCGCCGAGGGGCCCAAGGTCGTAGGCGAACTGCTCCGTACCCTTCCCTGCATCTATATAGCCGCCACCGAAACATGGCTTGCGGAACACGCATCTGAGATTACCCTGAATGGGACTCCCGTCTGTGACGAAGTAAGTGAGTCGGAACTCTGCAAGGCCAGTTTTCTCCAGACCCCCCAGCAAGTCATCGCCATATTTGAAAAACCAGCCGAGTGTCCTTTCGACAGCACGCTGGCCGCTCTTGACATTTGTCTGGCACTCGACGGCGTGCAGGACCCCGGCAACGTCGGCACCATCCTGCGCCTGGCCGACTGGTTCGGCATCAGCCATATCATCTGTTCACCCGACACAGCCGATGTCTATTCCCCAAAAGTGGTCCAGGCCACAATGGGAGCCTTGGGCAGGATTCAGGTTCACAAGGCTGAACTTCCGGCCCTGCTGTCTGCCCTCCCTGCCGACATACCCATTTACGGCACTTTTCTGAACGGCAAGCCTTTATATCAGGAGTCCCTCTCACCCAATGGCATCATCATCATGGGCAATGAGGGACAGGGCATCCGCCCCGCTACAGAGAGCCTGATACGCCGCCGCCTCTTTATTCCCTCATGGCCCGAAGGGCGGCCCACAAGCGAGAGTCTCAATGTAGCAATTGCTACAGCTATCATCTGCGCAGAATTCCGCCGCAGACAAGCATAGCAATTCCCCCTCACAAAACGCAATAAGGAAACAACAGGGTATAGCGGTCTCTTCCAATATACCATATAGAAACGTTTTTACCCCTACAGCATCTATGTTCAGCGTCGCTGAATGTATGTTCACCGACGGTGAACGTATGTTTCGCATCGGTGAACGTACGTTTCACATTGGTAAACATAAAATTTCTCGGAGAAAAACATCATCTCCGACGCCATTCTGACAACAGCGGTATCGGCATCACTGACATAGCGGGAATAGCATCGCTGCTGATGCGGAAGAAAGATATATCAGACAAATGCTCTCCACTTTCGGAAAATAATTGTAACTTTACATATTGAAAAACTTTTACCAATCAGAAAATTCATGAACGAGAACGAACACTACGTGTTGGAAGTAGCCTACAGCCTCTACGTCAAAGGCGATAAGGGCGAAGAGGAACTGATAGAAAAGACTTCGCCCGAACACCCCTACTCCTTCATCAGCGGACTGGGATTTACATTGGACATGTTTGAGCAGGAAATTCTGAAACTCCAGCAAGACGATGCTTTCAGTTTTACCATTCCCGTAGGAGATGCCTATGGAGAATATCTGGAAGAACACATTCTGGAACTGGGAAAGGAAATTTTCATGCGCAACGGCAAGTTTGACACGGAAAACATCTTCCCCGGAGCCATTCTCCCCATGATGAACGAGGACGGCAACCGCCTTCAGGGCATAGTACAAGAAATACGCGAGAACACAGTCATCATGGACTTCAACCACCCGCTTGCCGGCAAGGACCTGCACTTCAAGGGCAAAATCATTACCAAACGCACAGCGACCGACGAGGAGATACAGAAACTGCTGAATTTCAGCCAAGGCGGATGTTGCGGCGGCAAATGCGGCGGTTGTGAAGGCGGCTGTGGCGGTGACTGCAAGGACAAGGACGGTGAATGCGGTTGCGGAAAATGCAAGTAACAATCCAGCATATACAATTCCCCTCAAGAAAATGATGAATACCATAGGCCATCTGTTCAGACTGACATCCTTCGGAGAAAGCCACGGAAAAGGCATAGGCGGTGTCATCGACGGCTTTCCTGCCGGGATAGACATCGACACGGCATTCCTGCAAGGAGAACTGGCACGCCGGCGTCCCGGACAGAGTCCCCTGACAACCAACCGCCAGGAAGCTGACGAACTCGAAATCCTGTCGGGCATCTACGACGGCAAATCAACAGGGTGCCCCATAGGCTTTCTCGTCCGCAACAGCAACCAGCACAGCAGCGACTATGCCGAGTTGGAGGACCTTTTCCGCCCCTCCCACGCCGACTACACATATTATGAAAAATACGGCATCAGAGACCATCGCGGCGGCGGACGTTCCTCAGCCCGCGAAACAGTGGCGCGCTGTGTAGCAG
This sequence comes from uncultured Bacteroidales bacterium, assembly GCA_902773055.1. Classification (GTDB taxonomy): domain Bacteria; phylum Bacteroidota; class Bacteroidia; order Bacteroidales; family Bacteroidaceae; genus UBA6382. Next base: position 17,031 of record CACYCZ010000087.1, on the reverse strand, counting down.
GAGCCTTTGCCAAACTGGCCCTGCGCCAGAAAGGCATTACCATACAGGCATATACAGCCCAGGTGGGCGACATCGCCTTAGACAAGGACTACAGAAAATATGACCTCTCACTGGTTGAGAGCAACGACGTGCGCTGCCCCGACCCCGAAAAAGCCCGGCAGATGGCCCGTGTCATTCAGGAAGTCAAGGCAGAAGGCGACACCATTGGCGGCATCATCACCTGCGTCATCAAGGGTACACCTGCTGGACTGGGCGAACCTGTCTTTGGAAAACTTCATGCCGAACTGGGCAAAGCCATGCTCAGCATCAATGCAGCCAAGGGCTTTGAATATGGTGCAGGATTTGCCGGAGCAGGCATGAAAGGAAGCGAGCAGAACGACACCTTCATACCCGACGGCAAGGGCGGCATCACGACAGCGGCCAACCACAGCGGCGGCATTCAAGGTGGCATCAGCAACGGCCAGGACATCTACTTCAACGTAGCGTTCAAGCCCGTGGCCACCATCCTCAAGGAACAATCCACCGTCAACAGGAAAGGCGAAGCCATTACATTCAAGGCCAAGGGAAGACACGACCCCTGTGTATTGCCACGGGCCGTACCCATCGTAGAATCAATGGCTGCCATCATCATTCTGGACAACTATCTGCAATATCGCGCAAGATATCAATTCTGAAACATTCAAAAAAAACAATTCAACCAATATGAAAAAAATCTTATTAGCTATCTGTTTGTTTGCCGCTGTCAACACCTTTGCCGGCAAATACAACATCATCCCCGAACCGGCTAAGATAACCGACGGCAAGGGGGCATTCAGACTGACGACAGAAACCAACTTCTGTGTCAAGGGCGGTGACGAGGTCACCAAGGTCGCCCGATTCTTCAGCAACAAGCTGGCTGCCTCAACAGGATTCAGTCCAGCCATCAGTGCAAAAAAGAACAAGAACAGCATCCAGCTTATTCTCAACAAGAAAATTGCAGGAGAAGAAGCCTACACCCTGGCTGTAACCACTCAGGGCGTCAGCGCACAGGCATCAACAGCACGCGGACTGTTCTATGCCATGCAGACATTCATGCAACTCCTGCCGCCGCAGGTTGAAAGTGCCACACGCGTTGCAGGCATTACATGGGAAGCTCCGGCCGTAACCATTGAGGACAAACCCCGCTTCAGCTACCGCGGTGCCCACATCGATGTCTGCCGTCACTTCTTCCCCATTGACATGATGAAACACCAGATTGACGTACTCTCCCTCTACAAGGTCAACAACATACATTGGCATCTGACCGAAGATCAGGGATGGCGTATGGAAATCAAGAAATATCCGGCACTGACTCAGGTGGGAGCCTGGCGTACCGATGACACCGGCAGACAATTTGGCGGATACTACACTCAGGAAGAAATGAAGGAAATCGTAAAATATGCCGCCGACCGATTCATCAACATCATCCCCGAACTGGAAATCCCCGGTCACGAGCTGGCAGCCATTGCCGCCTATCCTTGGCTTTCATGCCGCAACGTAGAAATCTCCACCCGTCCGACATGGGGTATTGAAGACATCGTAATGTGTCCGGGAAAAGAAACTACATTCAAATTCCTTGAAGATGTCATCGATGAAATGGTAGAGATTTTCCCAAGCAAGTATTTCCACATCGGCGGTGACGAATGTCCGCGCCGCGAATGGGCAGCATGTCCCCTCTGCCAGAAAAAAGCCGACGAACTGGGGCTGAAGGCTGAAGAAGGACGTTCACGCGAGGCTCAGTTGCAAAGCTATGTTGTAAACTATATCGAGAAATACCTCAACAGCAAGGGTAAGACCATCATCGGATGGGATGAAATCCTTGAAGGCGGCAACCTCAACCCGAGTGCCATCGTGATGTCATGGAGAGGCGACAAGGGCGGTATTGCCGGAGCTAAGGCAGGTCACAAGGTCATCATGACCCCAAGCCGGCTGGGTTACTATACCGACCACTTCCAGGGAGACCCTGCCATAGAGCCTTACGGCATCGGCGGTTATAATCCACTGGAAAAGACATACAACTACGAGCCTATCCCCGAGGAAGTTGAAAAAGCCGGGAAAAGCGACATGATATGGGGTCCTCAATGTAACACATGGACCGAGTATATCCATTCACCCGAGAAATTTGACTACCGTCTCTACCCACGTGGACTGGCCGTAGCCGAAACAGGCTGGACAGCCAAGGACAAAAAAGACTTCAAGGACTTCTGCCGCCGTCTCGACGGTGATGCATCCATACGTCTGAAAGCTCACAATGTCAACTTCCACATACCTCTTCCCGAACAGCCCGACGGCTCTGTAGACATGGTAGCCTTCACCGACCGCTATGCAGCCAAATTCCAGACCACACGTCCCGAAAAGATGGTTTACACTACCGACGGCACTGAACCTGGAGCCAACTCCACCGTATACACCAAACCTATAGAGATGACTCAGTCGACAACACTGAAAATCCGCACCGTACTGCCCTGTGGAGAAATGAGCCGGGTACGCACCATTGAATATGTCAAGCAAAAGCTCTCCCCTGCCCTGAAGGATAACGCTACTGAACACGGACTCACACTCCGCACTACTCCAGGTACCTTCACATGCACCGAGGAACTTAGCGAAGTTTACTTCTGGAACAATCCCAAGACCATCCAGAACCTCATGGACATCTACCGCCAGTCGGAAATCCCCAAGAACAACCGCAACGTCAAGAACTATGCTGCCATAGCCGAAGGTAAAATCAAGGTACCCGCTGACGGCGTATACTTCTTCCGTGGCAACTACCCCGAGATGTATGTTGACGGTCAGCTCGTCATCAACAACAACCACTTCCCAAGCAATCACCATTTCAGCGGATCACGCAGCATAGCCCTCAAGGCAGGTCTGCACACCGTCAAGGCCATCTACCTGAGCCACATTATCGACGGAACACCATCATGGGCTGGCGACCGCAAATTCTACTACCGCTTGGGCGATACCGGTGAGTTCAAGGAAATCACAGCCGACATGCTTTACAAATAAGAAAATCATCCTCTATACCTAATGACAACAAGTCATGAGAGTTTTGACTGTCAACAGTCACTCTCATGACTTGATTGTTTTTCAACGAACCACATCAGGAATATTTGGGACATAGATATATATCCCCCGGCAGTTGCCGGAACCATTTGTCTGCAGTCACCTTCAGGAAGAAGCGTTACACCGTTACAGTGTTGCAGTCAGTAAAACAGGCTACCCAAAATGCCTGAAATGAATTCCACACCTATACTTTATTGAGGAGGAATGCAACAGGCTTTCTGGGGACTGTAACACTGTAACGGTGTAACGCTTAAAAAAATTAATGTTTCGGAAAAACAAACCGCAAATCCTCCAACCGCTATGCAATCACCCTGCGTTTTCACCGTCAATACGAGAGGCACATTTTGCGCCAAAGCCATGTAACAATTGCGCCACCGCATCGCAGCAAAATTTCCAAAGTCACAGAGAAAAATATGTTATTCTAAACAAACCGAATATCAAACAAAAAAAGAGAAACCTTTTTATTGGTTTCTCTTTAATCTCAGCGGAGGATGAGGGATTCAAACCCCCGATACCCGGAAAGGGTATACCGGATTTCGAGTCCAGCGCATTCGGTCACTCTGCCAATCCTCCTTGTTATTTAATTCTCTGCCCTTCTGCTCTGCAATTTTATTTACTATCAATGCTATTGAACCGTAATCTTCATTGCACTGCCCGACAGATGGATTGTCGCATACAAAGGTACAACAAATCCTGCAATTACACCGCTTATGCCGTTCTTTTTTACCTGTTCAAGGGTTACAGATTTAGTTGTTGCCGAAGATGAAGTATCCCAAACCGCGAAATAGGCAGGAAGCATGTTATAGAGCTGCCTGAAGGGATTCATCTGGCGATGGCACCTGCACAGAATATTGAAGCAGCAACAACGGCATTCTCTTCCTGTCTTTGTGACAGATGTTCTTTTTTTTATATCGTATAATCGTTTTTCTTATTCCATATCAAGGCTGAACGCCTTTGGCCGCTGCATCTGCTCCTCAAAACGAAGCTTGCCGTTGCAATCAAACACCTTGACGGTAACAGGAGCCTTAGCTGTACGGGCTTGGGCAGCAAACAGGTGATGACATGTAAGATACTGAGGCTTAATGAGGGTATTGACATTCAACACAAGTCCTACAAAAATAAGCGGGTCACCCTGATTGACCTTTTTCACTTCCAGCTCTCTGCCGTCCTCATACATTTTGACGACATCGTCGGGACGCCATTCCCATATATTCGCATACACCATGTTGTCATAACCTCTGCGATAATCGGTTCGCACCTTTATGGTATCCAGTCTGGCAAGCGCAACGGGGTCTGTATTATAGTATTTCATCACGCTGTTCATATCGTAGAGTCTCATCGGTTTTTTGCCATAGAGGAAGGTCTTGTAGTCATAGGTCACGGTCTTACCGGCAAAATGACCAGTAATAACGCCTGCATTGGAAGCATCTATGCCTATCATCTGCTGATGGCCTGTTCCCCATACATTGCCGCTGACCGCCGGTAACATAAGATCCTCAATCTGGGGGAAGATGTCGTTGCGGGCAAACTGCAGGCGGTGAGTATGACCTGTATAGGCATGCACCTTGCCGTCATAGCGGCTCAAGAGCATTATCAGAGAATCGAGCTGGGCATTACTTTTCAACTGTGTCCCTTTTCCCTCGGGATATTCAAACAACAGAGAGGCATGAGTGCAGAAACGCACCGTCATACCTTCAGGCATCGCCTCCAGGTCTTTTTCCAGCCATTTCATCTCGTCCTGAGTAAACCCGATGACAAAATCACGCTTTCCTCTCACTCTTGGCTTGTCAGCATCAGCAGGACGGTGCTTCCTGCGGAATGGGGTATTCAGATAAATGATGTCATCCATCATTATCCAGTGGTCTGACCCGATATTCATTGAATAATAAGTCGGCCCGAACAGTTTACGATAGCGCCACTCTGCTCGGAAATCAACATTTTTGCCGATAATATTAGGGTCGTTGTCGTGATTGCCTGTAACATTGTAGAGTGGACCGGGAAAACCCTCTGCAATAAGCCGGTAATAGGCAGAATCCAAATTAAAATCCTGTTCATACCAGTGGGCATCGGTCGACATATCTCCCAAATGGAATGTATACATCGGTATACCTTCCTTGGTATTCTCTCTTGCTATTTCTTTCACTACAGGCATCACATATTCATGGAACCGCCGCAAGTCATCCTGAGGAGGAAAGTTGTTCAGGTGGATATCCGTTGTAAACATTACATTGTAACGGCTCTGATCTTGGGGTATCAGGGTAAAATTGATTTCTTCCTCCTTATCTGCCGGCAGCCTGAAGTGACGCCAGAAATCAGCCTGCAATCCTTCTTTCTTCAGGGGTACCGTATAGCCTGAAGGGGATATCACGAAGATTGTCCCTCTGTGCTTGTCACTCTGCATCGCATACCGCCCTTTGGCATCGGTCTTGACAATACTGACACCATCGCTGACGGCAACGCCAGCCACAGGCTTGCCCTTATTGTCAGTAACCTTACCCCTTACGTTCTGTCCCTGCAAACGGAGACACAACAACAGCAACGCTGTAAAAACAATATATCTCATTATTCTTTATCTATATTAATTAATATTCCGTCAAATGCCCAAATAGTGTTTCCTCTTTGCATTAGGGTCAAAAGCCTGAGGACGTTTCATTGTCTGGCGGTATGTCCGGCCAAACGGGTCGGTCACTTCTATATCGAGTGTACTTGTCGGCGAAGAACACTTGATTCTAAACGACATGCCGTGCTTCACATTGTTATACGACGGGCTGGTAAAACGGTCGTTGTCCACTGTCATAAAGAAATTATACCAATAGACATACTCCGGATTTTCCAGGAGTGCGAACTTGGCTGGAATCTCTTTGCCGTCCTCATAGACCTTAACCTTCCACTGAGGGTCCCACGCCCATACATTCAGCCACACTTGATTATCCGGCACCTTGCGGAAGTCACATCTTGAAGGATAGGCCTTGATAAAGTCAGCGAAGCCGGTACTCTGCTGTGAATAGCGGCGCACTTCATTCATGTCAAAGGCACGGAACTGCACGTCTATGGGGTCAGAAAGCGCCTGATATTGCCATGTAAACTTCTTTCCGTCCACATGGAAGATATAGAATCCCGAAGGTGTGCCGTCAGGATTTATCTGTTCGTGGCCTTCATGATAGACTTTTTCACCCTTGCGGGTGCGCCCTATAGTATAGGTGTCATAGCCCTTAAATCCCGTCCGCCACCAGTTGCCGCAGATTGACGATACATTATGGTCAATAATATGCAGGGAATCATTCCTATAGGTAAAGTTGCGGTGAGTGTGTCCGTCCAAGAAATGTATTTCAGAGAATGTCGTAACAAGTTTCAGGAAATCCTTCAGGTTCTCCGGGTCGGTAAAGTTATGTTTGTATTCCTGCTTGTCATTTTTAGGCCGCAGGTAGATAGGGTCGTGCATGCACACCACAAGGGGAGACGAGTGGTCTTGCAGTTCCAAGTCTTTGCGCAACCATTCCATCTGATTGGCTGTAAAGCCTACCGTAAAGTCTTTTTCTCCGGGAAGTCCCACTTTTGCAAAGGTCGTGCCTGGTTTATTGTTGTAGATAATGTTGTCCATTACCACAAAATGTACCGCCCCGATGTTGAAGGAATAATATGTCGGTCCCAGGGCATCCCTGAAGGCCTGTTCTGCACGAAAATCCACATCATCGCCCTCCAGCTGGAAGGGATCGTTGTCGTGATTGCCCATCACGTTGAACATCGGAACGGGATATCTGATATCCTTCAGTGTGGCAGGAAAATCGCGTATGGTATAGTTTCCGGCCACCCAATAGGTATCATACGAACTGTCGCCGCAGTTGATCGTGTATATCTTGTTTTTCTTACCATAAGTCTTCTTTATATATCCCACAGCATCGTTCACTACAGGCATGACCTTCTCGCGCAGATGCTGCTGGGCGTCATAGTAGTTGGCCAGATGAATGTCCGACAATCCTATGAAAGAAAAACGCTTGTGGTCGGCCTTGACGAGATGGAAGTCATGGCGCTCGGCCTGTCCTGCCGGTTGTTTCAGGTTGGCCCACAGCTGTGGCAACGCATCCTTGACCTCATAGGTATAGTTCCCCGGTGACGTCACAAAGACATAGCCGTTGCGTTTCTGTGATTTCAGATAATAACGCCCCTGCCGGTCAGTCTGCGTGATTTCATAGCCGTCTGAAACGGCGACACCGGCTAACGGCTTGCCCTTGGATTCTACAACACCATAAACCGTATAATCCGTCTTGGCTTCACAGGACAACTTGGATTGAAATGTACTTTGTGCTATGCCTCTAAGTGTCGCAAAGGATAGCAGGATATAAACTGCAAGTCTCATTTTTGTTTTGACAATATTTTTATTTGTCGGCAAAGTTAGTCATTTTTCCTTTTTTTTGCCACACATTCAGACATATATCAAACAATCATGACTTGAAGGATATTTTCCCCGTATTTCTGTCGTCTTCACTACGGCAGAATATTCCGTCGTGTATTTTTTTGCTGTTAAATATATCAATTTGTCTGTTTTGGGGACAAAAAAATCGTACCTTTGCAATTGCATTGGTGCTGAGCCGGCATGAAAAATGCTGGTGACGTCAAAAGGGAATCAGGTGAGAATCCTGAGCAGTCCCGCTGCTGTATGCTCCATTGTGACATGCGCTTATCAAAACAGCCACTGATTGTCGGGAACAAGGTAGACAATTGGGAAGGTGCACATGTCGGAGCGAGCCAGAATACCTGCCTCTGCCACCTAAGTGTCCGCCACACCTCGATGTAAGGCCAACGGAAATATTTTTAAGACTGAAAACAAAAGTCCGTCACTGGATGAAGTATTCATCATTGCTGCCTGCCTGTGTGCTTGCCATGCTCTGCGTGCCCTCTGTCGGCTACGCTGATGCTGATACTGTCAGAATCATGCAACTCGACAGTGTCAGGGTCCGTTCCCTGCTTCCACGCAGGGACATTACCTCCGTCACACCTCTCCAGACTACAGACCGCATACGGATGCGCCTGACCAATGTGGCTGACCTTACCGACGCCTTCAACCATATGGCAGGAGTTTTCCTGCGCGACTACGGCGGTACAGGCGGCATGAAGACCGTATCGGTCAGAGGACTCGGAGCAAGCCATACAGGGGTAACCCTCGACGGCATATCCATGACCGATGTGCAGACAGGACAGGTAGACCTGAGCCGGTATAACATGATGGACATAGAATCCGCCGAACTCGTCGTTGCCGAGAAAACCGGCCTGCTGCAGTCTGCCCGTTCTGCCAGTTCATCGGCAACCATAGAGTTCCATACAACCCCGACAGACACAGCCTCCCCTTCCAAACACAGTCTCACACTGGAGCAAGGCAGCTTCGGCCACTACGCCATGCGCCTCCTGTGGCAGCAACGCCTCTCGGGGCGATGGAGCATTCAGGCCGCAGGCGGCGCTCTCCGTGCCCGGAACGACTACCCCTACACGCTGACCAACGGACAGCAACAAACCAGGGAGCGCCGTATCAACAACCGTGTCGGCACCTACGACATCGGGCTGTCCTCCCGGTTGCTCACCGGCGGCAACGGTATGCTCCGCGCCGCTGTCAACTGGTACGACAGCCGTCAGCACCTGCCCGGACAGGTGGTCTACTACAACCCGTCCAATAACGAGCAGCAACGCGACAGGGCCTTTCTGGCCAGCCTCAGTTGGAGGGGCACCCTTTTCCCCCGGTGGAGTCTGGCTGTCAGGAGTAAATGGGACTGGAACGAATGCCGCTACAAGGACATCAGCGATATCTACCCTCATGGCAGCTGGACCGAGAACTACCGCCAACAGGAAGGCTATTTCAGCGGCGTTGCCGGCTACGCCCCCTCGTCGTGGCTGCAAATGGCCTATGCCGTTGATTATTTCCACAACGGCCTCATCAGCAACCAGTCTGTCAACGGTTCCGTCAGCCGCCATTCCCTGCTGCAGTCGCTCACTGCCGTGGCCCGCTGGCCGCGCCTCACCCTCAACGGCAGGATAATTTACTCCCGCTACATCAATCAGGCCGACCTCGTTGCCGATGCCCGTGACTACAGCCATTGGAACGCTTCAGCCGCAGCTTCCGTCAGGCTTCTGCCAGAAGAGCAGCTCTACCTGCGCACCTTCTGCAAGGGCATATTCCGTCTGCCGACCTTCACTGAATCTTATTACTATCACCTGGGCAACCCCGACCTGAGCCCCGAAAAGACCCGCCAGCTCGGTATGGGGCTCTCCTGGCAAAAACGTCCTGCGTCATGGTGGAAACTGTTTGCCTGCACGCTGGATGCCTACTTCAACCGCGTCAGCGACAAGATTGTCTCCGTCCCGATGAACCTGCACCAATGGCGCACCGTCAATATCGGAGAGATCCGAGCCCTGGGGTGCGACTTCACGATGGAAAGCTGCTGGCCCGTGCGCCCGTCCCACGACGTGGTACTCCATGCGTCACTGAGCATACAGGACGTCACCGACAGGACCGTCAGCGGCTCCCCCTCCTACGGCCGTCAGCTGGCCTACATCCCTCGTCTGTCGGGTTCTCTGTCGCTGGCCAGCGAAAACCCCGTCCTCAGCACGGCCCTCTCCTTGACGGGATGCACCCACCGGTGGGCCACCCACGAGCATGCACCCTCCACCCGGCTACCCGGATATGCCGAGCTGACGGCCTCCCTGTGGCGAACCCTGCAACTGCGAGGCAACAGGACGCTCAGCGTGAGGCTGGTCCTGCGCAACCTGTGCAACAAATCCTACAGTGTCATCAAGGGCTACCCCATGCCGGGAAGGTCCTACAGGGTGGCCATCGGTATGAATTTCTGACAATTTTAACCCTTTTAAACACATAAAACATAAAAGTATGAAACATCTATTCTTGAAAGCAGCGTCAGCATTGCTGATAGCCATGAGTCTCTGCTCTTGCAGCGACGACAACGACGATCCCCGTCCCATCATCGACCCCGTAGACCCCGGGCGACCCGCCGGAGCATACCTGCTGAACCAAGGTAGCTACTACAGCAACATCGCCGGCAGTATAGGCTATCTCGACTATCCCAGCCAGACCCTCACCGACAGCATCTTCTATACGCTCAACGGTATCCTGCCCGGCAACACCCTCCAGTGTGGTCTCTTCTACGGCAGCCGGTTCTACTTCATAGCCTATGAGAGCAACGCCCTCTTTGTATGCGACCACCTGCTGCACCTGCAGAAAATCGTCAAGACAGACCATCCGCGTGCCCTCGCAGCCGACGGCGGGCATCTCTACATCAGCAACTACGACGGCCACGTCTTCAAACTCGACACCCTGAGCCTCGAAGTTGCCGACACCGTAGCCGTAGGCCCCAATCCTGAGGAGATGGCCATTGCCGGCGGCTATCTCTATGTAGCCAACTCCGACGGTCTCAACTATGCCAACAACTATGCTGACGGCAAGAGTGTCTCCAAGATCCGGCTCTCCACCTTCACTCTGGAGAAGAACATCCCCGTGGGGCTCAACCCCACCCGCATGGCAGCCGATTCCGACGGCAACGTCTATGTCATCGCTTCGGGCGACTACGGTAGCACCCCGTCCGTCCTGCAGAAGATAGACCCCTCCGACCATGTCACCGACATAGCCCAAGCCACCATGATGACCCTGTCGCTCGATACCATCTATGCCGTCAACAGCGTTACCGACTGGACGACCTACGAGACCTCCAACAGCTATTTCTCCATCAGCACGCGCTCGTTGGAGCGCAACGACCACCTGGTATCCGAGGGTGTGGAGTGGCCCATCATGATAGCCGTCGACCCAGTGAGCCGCCACCTGTTCCTATCGTCGTTTACCACGGGAGCCTACGGAGCCAGTTACAACACGTCGGGCTATCTCAAGGAATACACCCCTTCGGGCACCCCCTTGCGCACCTACACCACGGGCGTCAATCCCGTGCAGCTGGTGTTCACCCCCTGAGCAGAACCTAACCCCGCCCTAACCGGGGAACAAGACAAGTAAACAGACAAAATATTTACCTGCCGGTGAAGGAGCAAAATCCCCTACTCCCTTCATATCTGGCAGGTAAATATTTTTTTCACAGATTTATCCCTGCGGTATTATGGATATTTTTAATAAAATTAACAGTATTTAATATTTCTAAACCCACTGCAGTATGACACGAAAAATTCCCAAGCCATGCAGTTTTCACTGGCAGGCCTGCCAGTTTCAACGCACAGGCCTGCCAGTGAAATTTTGCAGGCCTGCCAGATTTACCCCCTCTGCAACACCTTCTGAAGGGGCATGACCTTACTTCATCCACGTCCCGTGTTTAGTGTGAAAGAATGTTAATATTTCCCGTAGCCGCCAAACCGTCCGATATTATTGTCAGGACAGTTTTAACATTCTGGATAAAAGTCCAGGGAAAGGCGGCTGATAACAAAAAAAACAATCTGTCTGTGCCTATTTTATAGTGTCTTCCGATTGGAGGCCAGTGGCTTTCTGCGCTTTCAATATCAGTTTTGCCGCCTTCTCCTTATCGATGGCCTTGACGGTCCTGCCTTTATAGCCGGTCATGTCCTCGGCCGCAAACAGCGCATTCCAGATAGCCTCACTGGTAGCCTCGATAGCGGCCAAAAACAGTCCTGACATGTCGTCGTCCTTCAGCACCGATGACTCATATCGCTCCCCCTGACCAGTTATCAGGTTTTCCTCGGCTACAGAGAGGGCTATGGCATAGTCGCCGCTTCCGTTCGAGGCAATGCCGCCAGTCTGTGCCAGACCCAGCATGGCCCTCTTGGCCATTCTCTCCAGGTTACGGCTGTTCACGGGGGCATCGGTGATAACCACTATCATACATGAGCCGTCAACATCCTGCATGATGCGGTCTCTGAATTCATATTTTCCCAGCAACTGCCCGATGGGGACGCCGGCAATCTGCAGCACACCGCCAAAATTGGCCTGCACCAGCACCCCTACGGTATATCCGCCCATTGATGCGGGCAGCACTCTCGATGCGGTGCCGATACCCGCCTTGTAGCCAAAAGCCTTCGTTCCCGTCCCTGCTCCAACGCAGCCTTCCTCCACAGGACCGTCCTTGGCATTCCTGATGGCGTCTTTCACATTTTCCTTGCTTACATAGCGCGCCCTGATATTGTTCAGCCCGCTGTCGTTGGTCTCCCCCACCACGGCATTGACCGAACTGCAGCCGTTCTGTTCCAGCGTATATTCCACTATGCCGGCAATGCCTTCAGCCACGTTCAGGGTGTTGGTCAGGACGATAGGCGTCTCAATATTGCCCAGTTCCCTGACCTGACTGATGCCGGCCATCTTGCCGAAGCCGTTGCCGACATACACCCCGGCAGGCACCTTGTTGGCAAAAATATTCTTCCCGACAGGCACGATGGCAGTCACCCCCGTGCGCATATCGGGTTTATCCGTCAGGGTGACCTGTCCCACCCTTACGCCTTTGACATCGGTTATAGCATTCAGCCTGCCCGTCTTCATCACTCCCAGACTGACACCGTAGTCGCGCAGCCTGCCGCTCCCCGATGCCGTTGCCGGCACGAGCAACGCGAGCGCCACGCCGTAGAGAACAAAACACTTCATCACGCAATTTTTTAAAAAGTTATCATCAGGCAAAGATACCCAAAAAGGTCCGAAACTTCAGAAGTTTGAGGGATGAAGTTTGAATTATGGAACTATGGAATTACGGATCTATGGAAGTATGAAGGATGAAGGATGACTTCCGCAAGTCCAAAAATTCCGTGGCCAAAAAGTCCAAAAAGTCCGTCACTCCGTAGTTCCATAGTTCCGTAATTCCATAAATCCATATTTCCGTCAGTAAGCCTGCTCATGCACCCCTTTTACGGCACGCCCGCTGGGATCATTCATGTTGCGGAAAGCTTCGTCCCACTCCAGCGCCGTAGCCGTGGAGCATGCCACACTGGCCTCGCTCGGTACCGTGCGTGCTGCACTGTCGCTGGGAAAATGCTCGGCAAAGATGCTACGATAATAGTATTCCTCCTTGTTCCTGGGGGGATTGATGGGAAAACGCTCCGCGGCATGGGCCATCTGTTCGTCAGAAACAGCTGCCGCCGTCATAGCCTTAAGGCTGTCAATCCAGGAATAGCCCACCCCGTCGCTGAACTGCTCCTTTTGCCGCCAGACGATTTCATCAGGTAACAGGTCGCTGAAGGCCTCGCGCAGGATTCTCTTTTCAATGGTTGTGCCGGGACACATCTTGGATTCAGGATTGATACACATGGCAACATCCAGAAATTCCTTGTCAAGGAACGGCACACGCCCCTCCACGCCCCAGGCAGAGAGGCTCTTATTGGCTCGCAGACAATCGTACAGATAGAGTTTGGAGAGCTTGCGCACAGTCTCTTCATGGAAGGCCTGCGCTGAGGGTGCCTTGTGGAAATACAGATAACCGCCAAATATCTCGTCAGCCCCTTCACCCGAAAGCACCATCTTGATACCCATCGACTTGATGACACGGGCCAGCAGATACATCGGTGTTGAAGCCCTGACCGTCGTCACATCGTAAGTTTCGATAAAATATATGACATCGCGCAGGGCATCCAGTCCCTCCTGCACGGTGTAGTTGATTTCGTGGTGCACCGTCCCGATATGCTCCGCCACCCGTCGCGCCTTGACAAGGTCGGGGGCTCCCTTCAACCCCACGGCAAACGAGTGCAGGCGGGGCCAGTAAGCCCTGGAGCGTGAATCATCCTCTATGCGCATCCCGGCATACTTCTCAGCCAGGGCCGATATCACCGACGAGTCGAGCCCTCCGCTCAGCAACACGCCATAGGGTACATCCGACATCAACTGCCGCCTGACGGCATTTTCCAGCCCGTTTCTGACAGCTGCCACAGCGGCCCCGTTGTCTCTCACGGCATCATAGCCCGTCCAAGCGCGCCTGTACCAGCGCTTCATCTCCATGCCCTCCCTGCTCCATACATAATGTCCGGGAAGAAACGGCTCATAACTTTCACACTGCCCCTCAAGCGCTTTCAGCTCAGAGGCAACATAGACAGTGCCATCGCTGTCGCGGCCAATATACAAGGGAATAACCCCTATGGGGTCGCGTGCAATGAGAAACTCGTCGCTTTTTCCGTCATACAACACAAAGGCAAATATGCCGTTCAGTTCCTCCAGAAAATCCTTTCCCTTATCCCTGTAGAGGGCCAGAATCACCTCGCAGTCGCTGCCCGTCTGAAAATCATAGCTGCCCTCATATCGCCCACGTATTTCACGATGGTTATAGATTTCGCCGTTCACGGCGAGCACGGTCGTGCCATCGGGCCCGAACAACGGCTGCCGCCCCGACTCGGGGTCCACTATACTCAGCCGCTCATGGGCCAGGATGGCCGAACCACCACAATAGATACCGCTCCAGTCGGGACCGCGGTGACGTATTTTCTGACTCATGGCCAACGCCTTGCGCCGGAGTTCGGGAGTCTGCTCCCGAACATTCAGTATTGATACGATTCCACACATAGTTTTTTTCAGTCTTTTATGTTAGTTTCAGGTTGTCGTCATTTCTGTCCATATAGTCAACGAAGGCCTGGTTGACCATGCGCATCCCGCCGGGCGTGGGATAACGGCCCGTGAAATACCAGTCGCCGGGATGGTGACGACAGGCCCTGTGCAGGCCGTCCACGCTCTGGAACACCAGCTCCACGGGGGTGCGCATACCCTCGGGACAGAGCATCCGAGCCATCTGCCGGTTAATCTCACTGACAGTAAAGGGGGCATACAGGGCTTCGACACAATTGGCACACCCCGTTTCCCCCAGTCCGGCCAAGGGTTTCAGCTGTTCCTCCCGACACGCCCTGTAAGTGTCCGTCAGCAGCTGTTGCATATTCCGCTCCCTGATGAGGGCCACCACGGCACGGAAGGCACACAGTTCCTCCAGATGCGACATGTCAATGCCGTAACAGTCGGGATAGCGTATCTGGGGAGCGCTGGACACAACGACAATCTTTCGGGGATGCAGCCGGTCCAGCATCTTGAGGATGCTCTCCCTGAGGGTCGTCCCCCTGACGATACTGTCGTCCATCACAACCAGGCAGTCCTCATGGGGTACGAGGCATCCGTAGGTCACGTCGTAGACATGGGCGGCAAGATCGTTGCGCTCAGCCCCCTCGGCGATAAAGGTGCGCAGCTTGATGTCCTTCCACACCACCTTTTCGGTCCTGACGTCGGGAAAACGCTTTCTGAGGGCGTCGGCCATGCCGCAGAAGGCCACCTCGGCCGTATTGGGAATAAAGGAGAACACCGTATGACCCACGTCGTGGCCCACCGCCTCCAGCACAGGCTCTGCCAACTGTTCGCCCAACCGCTTGCGCTCCAGGTAAATATCCATGTCGGATCCCCGACTGAAATATATCCGCTCAAACGAACAGGCACTGAAAAGCCGGGGCAGGATAATCTGCTCCAACCCCACGCTGCCGTCCTTGCGCACAATGATCGCCTGCCCCGGCTGCAGTTCCGCCACATCGCCGGCGTCCAGGTCAAAACACGTCTGAATAACGGGCCTTTCACTGGCCAGGACCACCATTTCATCGTTACGGTAATACCATGCCGTGCGTATCCCCCAGGGGTCCCTCACGGCAAACATCTCCCCGCTGCCCGTCATGCCACACATCACATAGCCGCCGTCAAAGCGCTTCATGGCAGTTTTCAGCATATTGGCAACATCCAGATGGTCATCAATATAGCGTGTCGCCCCGATACCGTCCAGCCCGCTCCTGCGCGCTTCTCCATAGAGCCGTTCAACCTCACGGTCAAGCCTGTGGCCCATCAGCTCGAGGGCAATGTATCCGTCGCCCCGTATACGGGGTGACTGTCCCTGCGCACACAGCAGTTCAAACACCTCGTCCATGTTGGTCATGTTGAAGTTACCACAGATACACAGGTTTCTGGCACGCCAGTTATTACGCCTCAGAAAGGGATGCACGTATTGCAGTCCGTGCCGTCCCGTAGTGGAATAGCGCAGATGTCCCATATACAACTGCCCGGCAAACGCATTGCCGGCATTGCTGAAAATCCTGGTGATGGCATCCTTGCCCTCGGCCCGTTCGCGGAACATGTATTCCGTACCCACCGGTGCATCCATATCCACACAGGCAATACCGGCACCCTCCTGTCCGCGATTATGCTGTTTCTCCATCATCAGATAGAGCTTGCCGAGGCCGTAGGAGGCTGTGCCATACTTCTCCTTATAATAGTCTTGCGGTTTCAACAGCCTTATCAAAGCCACACCGCATTCATGTTTCAATTGTTCCATATCAGATGCAAGCTTTTATAAACGACATGAACAAGGGATGCGGATGCAGCACCGTTGAGGAGTATTCAGGATGGAACTGCGTGCCGATGTACCAACGGAGCGACGGTATCTCCACAATCTCGACGAGGTCCGTCTCGGGGTTGATGCCAACGCACTTCATGCCTTTGGCCTCGTATTCTTCTTTATACTTGTTGTTAAACTCATAGCGATGCCGATGGCGTTCGCTAATCTTTCTCGTGCCTCCGTATGCTTCGCAGGCAAGACTGCCCTCGATGAGTTCGCAATCGTATGCACCCAGTCGCATGGTGCCGCCCATCTGCGTGATGCTTTTCTGCTCTTCCATGAGGTCGATAACACAGACAGCCTCACCCCCGACCCCTCTCCTTGGAGAGGGGTCGGGGAGGCTTTCCCTGCTGCATGCTCCTTTATAGCCGAGAACGTTTCTCGCGAACTCTATCACCATCATCTGCATACCGAGGCAGATGCCGAATGTAGGTATGTCGTGAGTGCGGGTATAGGCTGCGGCGACTATCTTTCCTTCAATGCCTCGCTGCCCGAAGCCAGGGCAAATGATGATGCCTGCCATGCCGTCCAGCTTCTCCGCAACATTCTCCAGAGTAATACCTTCGCTGTCGATGAAGTGCAACTTCGCCTTTACATTATT
>CACYCZ010000086.1 GCA_902773055.1 uncultured Bacteroidales bacterium | reverse complement strand
GGAATCAGGACGCTGTTGCCATTCATAACTTCATACGCGGACTTGCCCCAGTACCGACAGCATGGACCATTCTGCACGACAACGAAGGAAAAACAGAAACCATTAAAATATTCAAAGCACGCATTGTCCCCCAACCCGTTTCCGCCCCATTCGGACACATCATCAGTGATGGCAAAAAGTACCTCCATGTCGCTACTCAGGATGGCGCCATCGAAATACAAGAGCTTCAAATGGCAGGCAAGAAAAGAATGGCCACATGTGATTTCCTCTGCGGTTTCAAAATGTCGGAAAACATGTATATGGCTTAATATTCCACTTTTTTTAAGAAAAATTTGGACATATAAAAATTATTTTGTTACTTTGCACAATAAATTATTAACCACTAAAAAAATAACGCCTATTGCACATCATTACTCTATAAACTTATAAATAAATAAAGTAATGAATTCTCACACTCATTTAACCGATGATGAATTGGTTAAAATGTATGCGAATGGCAACAATGAGGCTTTCGATTCACTATTGAATCGGTATAAATCCAAGTTATATTCTTATATCTTCTATACAGTCCATAATGAAGATCTGGCAAATGACATTTTCCAAGAAACATTTGTCAAAGTTATTCTCAGTATCCAATCTAAGCATTATGCTCCCTCGGGGAAATTCTATGCATGGATAACCCGCATTGCCCATAACATGATTATGGATCAATACCGACAGAAAAACTGTGACACCCTAATCAGCGAAGACCCTGAAACAGGACAGATTACCGGCGATGTCACCCTCAGCGATCCCAGTTTTGAGATGCAGCAAGTATACGACCAAAGTCTGAACGATGTGGTCACACTCTACAAGATGCTGCCCGAGGCACAAAGCCAAATTGTATTCATGCGCTTCTATCAAGACATGAGTTTCAAGGAAATAGCCGAAGAATTAGGTATCAGTATCAATACTGCTTTGGGGCGAATGCGCTATGCCATAATCAACATGAAACGTATTGCCGCAGAAAAAAACATTTCTTTCGAAATGAAATAAAATATTTAGGGCAACATTGCGTTATAAAGATATAAACTTATAACACAATTGCCCATGAATGATTCTACCCCAGAACTTTCTCCAAGAGAGGAGACCATTATTTACTTAAGAATGTTGGCACGGCAGATGCAAACCACTAGCATGCCAACAACATAAAAGAAATGTGTCATCTGACAATAGATGACACATTTCTTTTTCATAACTTTGCAATATTCTATATTTCCTCACATGTCAAAAATAACCCGAAGAACATTCATAAAAGCCAGTGCTTTGGCCATGACTGGTATGAATTTTATCCCATCCAGCATATCTGCACAAAACGATGTAACTTCTTTTACGTCCAGCAAAGATATCCCTATAACAGGCCACTACGATGTCATTGTCTGTGGAGGCGGCCCTGCAGGATTTATTGCCGCCATCGCCGCTGCACGCCAAGGAGCCAGGACAGCTCTGGTTGAACGATACGGCTTTCTTGGTGGCATGGCCACTGCTGGGTATGTAACTCCTCTCAGCGTCTTCGCATTCAAGGGAGAACTGGTTATCGGCGGTATCCCCTGGGAATTTATCAAGCGTCTGGAATCACTTGGAGGTGCATTCATAGAATGGCCTAAAGCTAATATTGATTTTGACGTAGAGCTTTATAAACTCTGCACACAAAGGATGGTCTTAGAAGCCAATGTTGACCTATATATGCATTCCACACTCATAGGATGTGAAACGACAAACAAAAAAATTAGCAGAATTTTCATTACAAACAAGAACGGCATAGAGTCATTCTCTGCAAAGGTTTTTATTGACACAACAGGAGATGGAGACTTAGCCCACATGGCCGGCGCACCCATGCAAAAGAATCCAGATGGAGAATTGCAGCCTTCATCATTTTGTTTCATTCTGTCTAATGTAGACACCGAGAGTGACTTACTCAAGAAATGCATGTATCACAATGGTATCAATGGGCCTAGCCAATGTCTTCCTGTACGCGAAAAACTTCTGCAACTCAAGGCTTCAGGAGAAGATATTCCAGATTTCGGCGGGCCATGGTTTAACAACGTCCTTCACAAAGGCTGTGTTGCCGTCAACATCACACGTACTGCAACAGATGCTTGTGACAATCGTAACTTTACAAAAGCTGAATGCCAACTTAGAGAAGATATTTTCAAATTCACAAATCTCTTGAAAACACATTTCAGGGAATTCAAAGACTGCTATGTTGCCTCGTGTGCCCCTCAGGCGGGCATACGCGAATCAAGACGCATCATCGGTATGCATACTATAACGGCCGAAGAATATATTCATGCCTACCACTATCCCGACAGCATTTCCCGAGGCATCCACCCTATAGATATCCATGCCAGCAAAGGAACAAGCCAAACCAGGATAGACCTGCAGCAACCGGCTTATGTCCCCTATCGCGCTTTGGTAACCAAGCAAATACCTAATCTACTTGTTGCCGGAAGATGTATCTCTACCGACCGACAAGCACTGGCCTCTCTGAGAGTTCAGGCCTCTTGCATGGGAACAGGTCAAGCCGCAGGAGCTGCCGCGGCATTGAGCATTGCATCCAACAACACAGTACAAGAGATTGACACAAACACTCTCATTGCAACATTGAAGAAATGGGGAGCCGTATTATAGACGCATTCCTCTGACAATACTAATCTTTCATTAAGTCAACTATTATCGCATCAGAGACAAAGAGGCCCTGACGAGATAATTTCAGATGGTTATCAACCAAAATCAAATCACCTTTATTCAGCCATTGCTTTGCGGAATCAAGAAGCACCCTAGTGGCCGAATCGCCAAAGACTGATGAAAAGGTCTCCAAGTCTAGTCCTTCACGTGTTCTCAGAGAAACCATCACAGTCTCATCCCACCGCATATCATCGGTGAGGTATTCTTCCTCCTGCACGGTTTCTTGCCCGCCTCCAGATTGGACATAAGCATCTATCTGTCTGACATTCCAGCAACGCGACACGCCATTATAGGAATGGGCAGAAGGGCCACAACCCAAATAACACATTCCATTCCAATATCCACTATTATGCTTTCCACGATATCCCGGACGGCAAAAATTTGAGATCTCGTAATGGTCCCACCCTTGGCTTTCCATTTTATCCAACAACATCATATACATTGCGCGACTCAACTCTTCATCAACTTCGCATATCTGTCCTGCATCCAACATACCCTTCAAAGGTGTACCCTCCTCATACGTCAAAGCATAACAGGACAGATGAGTTATAGGTAAAGACATTGCCAACTCAACATCAGATTCCCATTGCCTCAATGTCTGCCCAGGAAGGCCATATATCAAGTCGATACTAATATTTTCATACCCATATCCTGCCAACAGTCCTAACGCATCCACGGCTTGTTTAGAGTTGTGACGCCGATTGAGCAGTTTAAGCATTTTATCATCAAAAGACTGTACCCCGAGACTTATTCTGTTGACGGCTGTCTCTTCCAATCCTAAGACAAATGTTTCCCGTATATCATCCGGATTTGCTTCTATTGTCACTTCTGCATTGGCATTCAGAATGAAATCAGAGTGGACAATTGCAAGAATCCTTTTCAACTGCTCTGGTGACAGCAACGAAGGCGTTCCGCCACCAATATAGAGCGTACTTACCTCTGGTGATGGCAGATAATCCCGGCGGCGATGGAGTTCACTGCAAAGAGCAGATACATATTTATCAATTGTACCTAAGCCTTTTACCTTAGAGAAGAAATCACAATAGATACACTTTTTTTTACAGAAGGGGATATGCAGATATATTCCGTTCACGTATATTTTTTTTGTTCCAGTGCAAAGTTATTAAAAACATAACTAAAAAAAAGTTTTCAAAGATTTGCTTTTTTGGATTTTTATTCTTATCTTGCACTCACTTTTAGAATTTTACTAAAAAACTATAACATTTTTCTTTTATGAAAGCCTATACAACTAATGAAATCAAAAACATTGCCTTGCTTGGTAATGATGGCTCTGGTAAGACCACTCTCACAGAATCTATTCTGTTTGAAAGTGGTCAATTACAGAGACGAGGCCGTATCTCACAAAAGAATACGGCAAGTGACTATTTCCCTGTAGAGCAGGAGTATGGATACTCCGTTTTCTCTACTGTTTTCCATGCTGAGTATAACAACAAGAAACTCAATTTCATTGATTGCCCAGGTGCCGATGACTTTGTTGGCGCAGCCCTTACGGCACTCAATGTTACCGATACAACCGTTGTCCTCCTTAATGGACAATATGGCCTTGAAGTCGGCACCCTGAACCACCTGCGCTATGCAGATGAACTTAACAAACCTGTCATTTTCCTCCTCAACCAACTTGATGATGAAAAGTGCGACTATGATGCCATCGTCGAAAAGCTGAGAGAATCCTATGGAGCCAAGCTCGTTCCTATCCAGTACCCTCTTAATCCTGGCGAAGGGTTCAACTCCTTCATTGATGTCTTGACAATGAAAAAATACACCTACAATGCCAAAGACGGCGGCCATGCCGTCGTTGAAGACATTCCTGCCGATCAAATGGATAAAGCCACAGAAATGAACCGTGCACTTATTGAAGCTGCAGCAGAGCATGATGAAGCTTTGATGGAAAAATTCTTTGACCAAGGTTCACTCAGCCAAGATGAAATGCGCGAAGGTATTCGCAAGGGGCTGGTTACCCGCAGCATTTTCCCACTCTTCCTTGTCTGTGCCAGACAGAACATCGGCGTTGACCGCATGATGGAATTCCTGAGCAATGTCGTACCTTTTGTCAATGAGATGCCTGCAGTATGCAACACTGAAGGCAAGGAAGTCCTACCGTTGGCTGACCAACCGACATCCCTCTTTTTCTTCAAGACGGGCATGGAGCCTCACATCGGTGAAGTACAATATTTCAAGGTTATGAGCGGAACCGTAAAAGCCGGTGATGAACTTGTCAATGCAGAAAGAGGCTCCAAGGAACGTCTGGCTCAGCTCTACATCAGCTCTGGCGCCAACCGTATCAGCGTTTCCCAGCTGAGTGCCGGTGATATTGGATGTACCGTAAAGCTAAAAGATGTGCACACAGGCAATACTCTCAACAACAAAGATTGTGACAATAAATTTAATTTCATCAAATTCCCGCAAGCCAAATATACCCGCGCCATCAAACCCGTCAACGTCACAGACACAGAAAAGATGGTTGCAGCCATCAACCGCATGGCAGAGGAAGATCCTACATGGGTTCTTGAACAAAGCAAGGAATTACGTCAAATACTGATCCACTCTCAGGGTGAATTCCACTTGAGAACGCTTAAATGGAGACTGGAGAACCTTGACAAAATTGCTGTGGAATTCTATGAGCAGCGCATCCCGTATCGCGAGACCATCACAAAAGCTGCCATCGGTGAATACCGCCATAAGAAACAAAGTGGTGGTGCCGGCCAGTTCGGCGAGGTACACTTGATTGTTGAGCCGTATACAGAAGGTATGCCCGCACCGACAGTTTACAAATTCAATGGCCAGGAGTATCGCATCAACGTAAAAGCTTCTCAGGAAATCGACCTTGAATGGGGTGGAAAATTAGTGTTTATCAACAGTATCGTCGGCGGTTCAATTGATGCCCGTTTCATGCCTGCAATCCTCAAGGGAATCATGCAATGCATGGAGCGCGGACCATTAACCGGCTCATATGCCCGCGATGTCCGCGTCATTGTTTTCGACGGTAAGATGCACCCGGTTGACTCCAACGAAATGGCGTTCATGCTCGCAGGCCGCAATGCTTTCAGCCAAGCCTTCAAACAGGCTGGACCAAAGATTCTGGAGCCTATCTACGACGTCAACGTCAATGTTCCTGCAGACGGCATGGGAGATGTAATGAGTGACTTGCAAGGCCGTCGTGGCTTGATTATGGGAATGGAGTCTGGCAAGAACTACGAAACTCTCAAGGCCAAAGTTCCCCTTAAAGAGCTATCCAATTTCTCCACAGCACTCAGTTCGCTGACTGGTGGTAGAGCAGGATTTAACATGTCATTCTCCAGCTATGAACTTGTTCCAACCGAAGTTCAGGAGAAACTGATTAAGGAGCACGAGGCTGAAGAGACTGAAGAATAATCTTTATCTCCTATATAATAAAGTCCGCTAAATCCAATGGTTTAGCGGACTTTTATTTTTTATCTTTCTCCTTTTTAATCCATACGCTACACCATTAAGGGCAGGACATGGGATGTACAACTTACTGGACAACTGCATAGAAGGATATCTCTTGTTCATCATCCGTCAGTCTGTTGAAAATCATAAACACCTCTGGAAATTCTAACAATCCTTGATTTATCTATCCCCTTTTTTATACTAATTTCTGTATATAGAGAGAATTTTTCTCCCCTATCACGATACGTCTCCATTTTCGCAGGGACAAAGTTTATGTTTTCCATCGGTGAATGTATGTTTCACAACGAGAAACGTATATTCACCATTGGTGAACATACATTCAGCAACGGGAAACATAAAAACTCTCGGGATATAATCTTATTTCGGATACCTGCACTTATTTCCCCTCAGGGAGGCCTATAACCACAATTGACCGCTGAAAAGAAAAACCCAAGCAGACAAGGACAACAATCCCTTGAATATGAAAAGGATGGGAAAAACAATGTTTGTTGTTTTTCCCATCCTGAAAAAAACACAACCTTGCCTGCATCTTTTTCACACAGGCATATTAGATTACTTTTATCTGCCCCTCTCGTAGGTGATTTCGTAGAAACAGGCGTATACATTTGACTGTGCATCGCCCTGACCCGAGGTATGAGGCACAATTAACCGGACCTTAGCAATTTCATCCGTCTCACTGGCGATACGTCCCAGATTGATATACTGCAACGGAACCAGCCACCCTTCGGGTACAGAAGTAGCTGAATAATACTCTTTAAAAACACCTGAAACAAATGACCCCATATAATTGCCGTAACTGTTCGTGCACGACATTTTCTCGGGCACTGCGATATACAGCATATTATCATTCCTCAGTTGTACTGAATCGCCCGCAATGTTATACTCAATAAACCTGTTGTATACCCGGGCCGTTTCCCCATTCTTCAGTTTTTCGCCACAACCTTTGCGCAGTATCTGCATATAGATACCCGTTTTTGACAACAACACGTATTCATTCTCATCCAGTCGCGTCATGCTGTCCTGTTCCGCAAAGACTTCTTCAGAAATGACTTTGATAGGGGCTACATAGAGCAACGTATCTCCACTTAATTCTTCGGTCACACATGCGCCGGAACTGATAAATCGGCTGATAGTATTACGTTCTTTTTCTTTTTTCTCCCCATAGGTTTCCTCATCATCGCAAGAGGAGAAAAAAGTCATACTCATTACGACCAATAACATGGCCAGGAAAAATCTGTCCTTCTTCATATTGGTTACAAAATTACTAAATTCTTTGATTATAGCTATTTGTTTAGTCAAGATTAACAATCATTGTCTTTTAACAATGGAGCAAATGCTTCTAACGCCTTCTCAACTATTGCCAGCGCTTCGTCCATCCCGCATGAGAGGGAACCACCCGAAGCATTAAGATGACCGCCACCATTAAAAAACTCAGCTGCCATTTCATTGCAGGGGAAATCATCTACAGAGCGGAGCGATACCCTTATCAAATCCTTTTCAGTATCCTCACGCAATGAAATAGACAACCGGGCACCCTTAATCTGCAGGGGAATATTCACCAGTCCTTCTGCATCACCCTTGCGGAAATGGAATACGGCCATTTCCTCACGAGTAAGAGTAAAGCACGCTGCATGGTATAGTTCATAATATCTCAGTTTTTCATTCAGGATATAGCCCATCAGACGCAAGCGCTCAATACTATAATTATTGTATACGCACCTGTATATTTTATCCTTATCGATACCCTTCGCCAAGAGACGGGAAATAATGTAATATATCTCAGGCCTTGATGAATTATAGGTAAATCCGCCTGTATCCGTCATCATGCCACAATAGATACACATGGCACATTCTGCTGACATGTCATCATAATAGCCCAATTGTTCAAGCAGGCAATATACAATTTCAGAAGTAGAACTTGCATCTGGATCAGATATCATGATATCGGCAGCAAGTTCCGGATTCAAATGATGGTCAATTACAATACGCGGTTGCCAACTCTCATCCAGCCAGTCACTCAGTTCCTCCAACCGCTCTTTACCGCTGAAATCCAGACATATCAGGAGGTCTGCAGATTTCAGCATTTTTTTAACCGCTGCCGGATTATACATGGCATTCACCACATTCTCGCTACCCGGCATCCAATTCAGAAAATCAGGGAATGCATTGGGCATCACCACAAGAGGATGTCTGCCTTTACTCTGCAAATAATGACACATCGCCAGAGAAGCCCCCATAGCATCGCCGTCAGGACTGGCATGACCACACAATACAACATTCTCGGCATTGGAAAGCAACTGACTCCAGCGAGACAATTTATCCGCAGACAAATATTGTTTAAGCATTATTGTCTATTTTATAACAAAGTTATAGAAAAATATGGATGTAAGAACATGAGCACCAAGAGAAGATTCCAATATTTATTGCTAACTTTGGCCTCACAAATCAAAATCCATGCAATAATGAAACACATACTTTTATTAATAGCTCACCCCAAACTGCAAGAGTCCAAAGCCAACAAAGCTTTAATCGATGCCGCGCACAAAGTACAGAATGTCACTGTCAAGGATATCTATGCTGAACCTTTTAGCGTAGAAAATTATTATGACGATTTCAAACGCGCTGATACCATTATATTCCAGTTTCCCTTTTACTGGGGAAGCGCTCCGAGCCAAATGAAAAAATGGATCGACGAGATTTTCATGGCTTTCTGTGAAAATCCCGGCGTTACAGGCAAGTCGTTGCTCATTGCCACCACAACAGGCTCTGAATATGAAGCATACCGGGCTGGAGGACGCGACCAGTTTACAATAGACGAACTGCTGAGGCCCTATCAGTTCACTGCCCTTTATTCAGGCATGGATTATCTTACGCCCTTTGTTGTCTACTCTACGGCAGCACCCAACGCAGAAGAATACATTTACCAAGGAGCAGAAGAATATAGGAAACTATTAGAAAGGCTTGTAGAATAACCCCTCCCTATACATATATAATAACAGGGGCCCGCAAAAAAAAGCGGGCCCCTGTTATTTTCATTCTTCCAGACTATTTCGCCCTGGCAATTACAAAAGTATATTCGTAATCTGCATAAGGAAGCATATACTCAGGCAATGGCTGGCGGCCCCAACTATTCACGCACCCCATTCCCATTTGGTGCTCATCAATATGGACTACCGACATCTTGCGCGGAACAAGATCTCCAGAGTGCATCTGTGTCCTGTCCTTTTCCCAACCTGAGTCCAAATCTTCAGGCAGATAATTCAACGTAGAGCATTCAAGCGGAGCCGGAGCATAGAACGTCAAGCCATTACCGTCAGAAGCCTTCACAGTCCACCAACGCACATCTGTATGGTTGCCGCTTTCCTGTGGACGGACATACCCCCAATACATCTCGGCAACCTTTTGCTCATAACAGCCTAAAAGCGTACAACTCTTCCTGTCCCAGTAATTTTCTACAGGACCACGCCCATAGTAACTTACCCGGTCATAGTCCTTCGGCATGACAAGTTGCATACCAAAACGGTGAAGATTAGGTTTTTCAGCAGCGTTAGGATTAACAGCCAGTTTCTGATTGACAATAAGTTTTCCACACGGCGTCACTGTATAGGTAAGTTTCAATTTAGCGTCAACAGCCGGTATCTCATATTCTGCAGTCACTTCTCCCTTGTCATTTGACGCAAAGCGCACAAGATTCAATTCAGGATTCTTCCATTTGCAATCTTTCTGCTGCAACTTAGCTCCATAGTCATTATCTGTCGGCGCACGCCAGAAATCAGGCGTAAGGGCAAAGCCCTCCTCTAACATCGGCTTGCCATTAAGGTCCAGATAGTCCACCAAACCCGTTTTCTTGTTGAACGTGACATCCAAACCATTAGCTGTCAACTTCAACCAGGTCAGTTTATCCTCTTTGACTACTGACGGCTCTGCATCATGTTTCGCCTGCTTGTCCACATTATTCCCGTGGGCGTGAGAGTGCATTGAGCAAGCTGCGGCAGGGAACTTATACTCTTGCACAGTAAATTCCTGATAGGCTATTGTCTCACCCTTCTTTTGCAACGGTTCATCGGCCTTCAGTTGGTACCTCACATTAAGCATAATTTCTTTTCCTGCAGCATCTGACGGCAGCACATAACCCGGCAGCATCACCTCAACTGTCTGTTGGGGAGCGACATCCAGGTTCGCCAAATCACCACTTGAAGTCACTTTGCCGTTAACCAGCAAATCCCAGTGCAAGACAACATCGTCGAGGTTCTTGAAGAAATTTTCATTGAAGACCTTTAAGCGTCCCTGCTTCAAATCTACAGGAGTTGTCCAAATATTCTGATAATAATATGCCACTTCGTAAGCATGAGGATTCCACTCTCTGTCAGGATTAATCAAACCGTTACAGTTAAAGTTATGGTCAGTAGCAGGATATCGGCCATAATCACCTCCATAGGTAAAGATGGTCTTACCAGTCACCTTACTCTTGCCATGAAGGGCCTGATCCACAAAGTCCCAGATATAACCGCCTTGCATCTTGGGGAAATATTTACGATACATATCCCAATATTCCTTGAAACCGCCTTCGCTGTTACCCATGGCATGAGCATATTCACACTGTATCAACGGTTTGGCATCTGGCTCTTTGATGTAGTTCATACAAGCCTCATAGGTATCATACATCGGGCAATATATGTCGCTCTTACCGATACGCTTTCCAGAAGCGTCACGCTCATGGATAGCACGTTCATACTGCACGGGGCGACTGGGGTCGTAAGCCTTTACCATGTCATACGCCTTTTCAAAATTAGGCCCGTATCCAGCTTCGTTACCTAAGCTCCACACGATGATACTGGCATGATTCTTATTCAGCAACATGTTATGCTCATTGCGCTCCAGATGTGCTTTCAAATAAGAGTCCACTTTTGCCAGGGTCTTTTCCTTATATCCCATACCGTGACTTTCTATATTGGCCTCAGCCGTCAGGTATATACCATATTCATCACAGAGGTCATACCAACGGGGATCATCTATATAATGGCAAGTACGGACGGCATTTATATTCATGCGCTTCATAACCTGTATATCCTGAATCATGCGTTCTACAGAGACCACATAGCCTCCATCGGGATCCAGTTCGTGGCGGTCGGCTCCCTTGATGAGGATCGGCGTACCATTGACATACAATGACTGCCCTTTAATTTCAACCTTGCGGAATCCCACACGCTGCGGTATAACTTCTTTCACATTTCCCTTACTGTCAAACAAGGTTATATACAGCGTGTACAGCTTGGGCGTCTCGGCTGTCCATTTCAAAGGGGCTGCCACTTTGAAATTCTTCTCTGTCTTGCCGCTGGAATTTACTTTGACGGTTTCTTTGAAAACAGTTTTGCCAGACTGGTCAGCCAGTTCATAACCGATAGTGCTTCCCGAAGCTTTTTCAGTTGACACCACTACCGACAGGCTACCGTCTTTATAATTGTTCTCCAAGTCAGGGGTGATGAATATATCCTTTACATGAGCCTGCGGCGTTGCATACAGATATACTTCACGCGCTATACCCGTCAGGCGCCAAAAGTCCTGATCTTCCAGATAACTGCCATCACACCAACGCATCACCTGCATGGCAATGAGATTCTTTTTTCCAGGAACAAGAAATTTTGTCAAATTGAATTCTGCCTCAGCCTTACTGTCTTCGCTGTAACCGACATATTTGCCGTTTACCCATACGGTAAGGTTACTGGTTGCAGAACCTACATGGAAATAGATGTTGCATCCCTTCCAGTCTGCAGGAATTTCTATCTCCTTTCGGTATGAACCCGTGTAGTTATTCGTTTCTTCAACAAACGGGGGATTATTCTCAAATTGTGTCGCCCATGCAAACCCATGATTTTTGTAAGTCGGGTCACCATATCCATTAAGTTCAAACAGGCCTGGAACAGGGAATTTCACCCACTTGGAATCATCATAGCCGACTGCATAGAAATTCTGAGGAGCTTTGTCGTGATCCTTTACCCAATTGAAATTCCACTGCCCTTCTACTGACAGAAAGCGTTTGGAAGCACTTTTGTCTTTTTTCTGAGCAAGAGTAGCATTTTCATACGCGAAAAAAGAGGCACGCGATGTTTCTACATTAATACGGTTCGCATTGGGATCAAGCCAACATGGTGTTGTCTGAACCACCTTTGCAAAGGACTGAGTTGCATAGATACCAAGCAACAAAGCACATAATTTTAACATTTTCATATATTTAATTTTCTTCTAAAATACTGACTTCGCCTTCGGCTTCTACAAGCCATCCCGGACGACATACCGGAGCAAACAATATCACTATCGGCGTATCCGGGAATCTCTCTGTCATCAATTTCCTTATGACAGGATAATCTGAAATATCACGCAGATAGACCGTAAAATACTTCATCTGCCCGATGGTTGCCCCGTCTGCTTTCAGCAGCTGGTCCATATTCAGCAACATGCGCTCTGCCTGACGCTCGACATTTCCAACAAAGATACATTTCCCTTCTTTATTGATGCTGGCTGTTCCCGAGAGAAGCAGTCTGTGCTGACCGTTGACATGGAAAGCCGTTCCTCTCTCGAATGCCACACCATACTGATAAGTAGGGTTGAGATATTCAGGAGCCTGCAGGTACTTCACTCTCATATCTGCATCGGTCTGAATTGAGACGAAATCTATGCATATCACAGTCTTGCCATGAGTTCCATACCCTTCAATGCCCGTAGAGGCTATAAAATGGGTTTCCGGAGTCAGCCCCTGCTTTTCAAACACAGCGTTGCGCCCTTTCATGACTTCAGCATAATTGCTGTCTATGTCACGCACATACAACCATGTACGCATGCAATTATCTTTCAGGCTAAGCGATTTCTCTGTAAGCCACTCTATATGTTGTTCAAAGCACAGCATAGTCTGCTGCTTTGCTGTCAGGGCTTCGGCCTCTGTCTCCGTCAATCTTACCGACTGATACAGATAAGTAACATTTCCACAGGTGATTTCCATTCTGTCGGGAGTTCCCTTTTTTACGAGACGGCATTCGGGCACAAAACTGAGCATCAGCGTGATTTTTGAACCGTCCATAGGGGGCTGCTCAATATAGCTGAATGCCCCCTTGGCAAGAATCTCCTGATACAGATTATGGTTGAGTACATCCTCGAGCTGATTGGCCGCGTCACTGAGGTAAATGCGACTCCAAAATATGTTTTCCTGACTCAGTCCCGACTCAGCCAGGAAAGATTCGACTTGATGACCCAAATCATTCAGTCTGTCCTGAAAAGAGCCTGCAGGCTGTGGTACAAATAATTTAATCTTTTCGTTCATGTCACTAATTACCATACAAAAATAATAAATATTTACAACACCAACGACAAGGCTTTCAATGTTTCTTCTCCCTGACAAGTGCTTCCAGGAAATAGTAGTCTGCATAATTCAGGGGCACATCTATCTCAGAGTTACCGGGTTTGCTTGATACTGAATGCTTGAGCAAAAAACAGCCGTTGTCCCCCAAACGTGCCCTATAGGCTGATGTGGAGAGCGATTTCAACAATTTGCGGGCATATTTCAGATAATCCTCCGCCTGCTCCGGCAGGACATAATCAGCCATTTCATACAGCGCTGAAGCTATTATCGCTGCCGATGAAGCATCACGGGGCTCTCTCCCTATATCCGGCACGTCCATATCCCAATAGGGGATGCCGTCTTTGGCCATGTTGGGATGATGCCGCATATACTCAAATGTCTGCACAGCCCTGTCAAGATATCGCCGGTCATGAGTATAACGGTAGGCCATCGTGAAGCCGTATATCGCCCACGCATGGCCTCTTGACCATGTCGACTCGTCGGCATACCCCTGCCGGGTCATTTTGTGGCGCACCTGTCCCGTTTCCGGATCATAATCTACCACATGATAGCAGCTTCCATCAGGCCTGAAATGGTTTTTCAGCGTATTTTCTATATGCGACAACGCTACACGGCGGAAGGTCTCGTCGCCCGACAATCTACTGGCCTCAAACAGAAGTTCCAGATTCATCATGTTGTCAATGATGACAGGACAAATCCACCCCTTGGCCTTCAGGCTCTTTGAGACATTCCATGACTGGATAATTCCGGCGCCGGGGCGGAAGCGTGTACACAGCGTACGAGCTGTCTGAATGATGACATCCTTGTATTCGGGGCGGGATGTCAGCCTGTAGCCGTTGCCGAAACTGCAGTATATCATAAAACCCACATCATGGGAATCCTTGTAGTCCTTTATACTTTCTATCGCCCCTGTATGGCGTTCTGCCAGCTCCTTCCATTTTTCATCACCCGTCAGTTCATACAGATACCACAATGTACCGGGGAAGAAACCGCTACGCCAATCTTTAGGAGCTATATACTTTACCTTCCCGTCGGTGGTGAGCGTACAGGGATTCTTTATTTCGCCGTTCATATGCTGAATCTGCAGTCCAATCTGCTTTTGAGCAAAATTCAGATTACGCGACACCAGATTTTTACCCTGCACAATGGTAGCACAGTTCAGCCCCAGCAATAATATCCACAAAGTGGAACACCTCTTGAATTTATTCCGTATCATCACAAAAAGAACAATCTATTTATGTAATACACAAAGTTAAAACTATTCCTACAGATAGCAAACATATCTGGCATCAATATCTGCAATAACTCGTCTGCCGACAATCAGCCCCCCTATTTTCAACCTTGGGCAAAAAACCTCTGACACGGCCTCACCGCATCTCTTCCACCCATGAAAACACGCCCCGTCGTTAACAACTTTTAACACCCCTGCCGTGCATTCATTTTGTCTGCCGACGTCCTCTCCTGAAAGGCCTGCGAAGGGGGTAAATTTTGCAGGCCTACTAGATTTTGCTGGCAGGCCTGCCAGATTCAACGCGCAGGCCTGCCAGTAAAAACGCTCAAGGCAGGGAATTTTTCTTAAATCACCCAAGGTGGTGTAAAATTGTTAAAATATGTTTCTCCATGTAAAAAGTCAGCCTCAATAGCAACAAAAAAAAGAGAAACACTTTTGCATACTCTCCGAGAATTGACAAACACTATATACCTCCAACCCTTAGAGGTCAACCATTGCCTGAAACATAATCATAGCCCTGACAACCGCAGGTGGACGGCATCCTGACAATTACCCATATATTTCGTCAGTTTTTCACGAAAGCCAGCTTGTCCAAAAGTAAAAGAGGCACAAGCGGGCCAATCATATATAACAACAAAAAAAACCTGTGGGCAAGCCCGCAGGTTTCAAACTCTCGAAAAAAATTCTTGTAACTGAAATTAGTTTGCAGCAGGAGCTTCCTCAGCAGGAACCTCTTCAACAACTGCAGAATCAGCAGCAGAATCTTCAGCAGCAGAGTCAACAACAGCTGCGATTGAATCAGAATCAACAACAGGAGCTTCCTGAGCAGCTTTGTTACCGCAAGATGCAAAAGACATAGCTACAACAGCTACGAAAACTAAAACTAACTTTTTCATTTTCTTCCTTTTTTTAAATGTAAAACAATTAATTGCTTATTAAAACCAATGCAAAGGTACGATGTTTTTGAATTTGCGGACAAAAAAAAGATTTATTTTTTGCATTTTTTTTGTAACTTTTTTACTCCTGGTTGATTATCAAGCAATTACAGTGCCCATTAAAAATCGGATTTTGCCAAATACATATTACAAATTGGAGGTTTTTGAATACATTTTTCATTTTCATAGCCACAGAAATGCTGGTGATTTCCTCTTATTATAAGCAATTCAAGGCATTTAGGAAATCGGAGGTACGGTTTTATAGCCGGATTCTATCCAATAGCATAATATATATACATTATATTATAGCTCTCGGCACTAATCCCTCCGCATCGCCCTGCATTTGCAACCTTTTTCTTAACTTTGTATTCCATCCCTTCAAGTTTATCATGAGCGATATTCTCCAAAATAAAGCAGCCACTTTTCTTTCACTGGGTTGCAAACTCAATTTTGTAGAAAATTCTTCGGTCTGCGATCTGTTAGAGCAACACGGTGTGCACAGAGCGCAGGCAGGAGAACCTGCCGACATCTGCATAATCAACACATGCACCGTTACAGAAACGGCTAATCACAAATCACGCCAAGCCATCCACAAGGTTATAAGGGACAATCCCGACGCATTGGTTGTCGTCATGGGATGCTATGCCCAGACCAACGCCCAGACACTGGCTGAGATAGATGGAGTCGACCTCGTCGTCGGCATGGAGCAGAAAGGCAATGTGGTAAAGCTTATTGAGGAAAAATTAGAGCACCGCCTCCCCGAAGAGTCACACAAGACATACAATACCGACAGGAAAGACATTACGTCGTTTGTTCCCTCATGTTCACACGGTACACGCACCAGATATTTTCTGAAAATACAGGACGGGTGTGACTACTTCTGCACCTATTGTGCCATTCCGTTGGCTCGCGGCAGAAGCCGCAACGGCAGCATTGCATCGCTTGTAAGTCAGGCCGAGCAAGTAGCCCGACAGGGAGGCAAGGAAATCGTCATCACAGGTGTGAACATCGGAGACTTCGGCAAAAGCACAGGAGAAAAATTCTATGACCTGATCAAGGCATTAGACCAGATTGAGGGTATCAGGCGCTACCGCATCTCATCAATAGAGCCTAATCTCCTGACTCGGGAAATCATTGACTTCTGTGCCCGCTCCAGAAGTTTCATGCCTCATTTCCACATTCCTCTCCAAAGTGGCAGCAATGAAATACTGAAACTGATGCATCGGAGATATGATACAGCCATGTTCGCCGACAAAATCCGGTATATCCGGGAAACCATACCCGATGCCTTCATCGGAGTTGACATCATTGTGGGTACGCGCGGCGAGACCGCGGCCCTGTGGGAAGAGAGCTATGCCTTTGCACAGGATTTAGACATATCCCAATTCCATGTCTTCAGCTATTCGGAGAGACCAGGCACGGCAGCCTTGCGCATTCCTCACACTGTCTCCGAG
This sequence comes from uncultured Bacteroidales bacterium, assembly GCA_902773055.1. Lineage (GTDB taxonomy): Bacteria > Bacteroidota > Bacteroidia > Bacteroidales > Bacteroidaceae > UBA6382. Next base: position 24,231 of record CACYCZ010000086.1, on the reverse strand, counting down.
CAAGAAAAACATCAGCGCAGCCAATGCCTGCTCAAACTATCAGAGAAAAAACGCAAAGCCTTCTACAAGCGCTACATCGGCACAGAACGCCTTGTCCTGACAGAACACTCCCACGAACAAGCCCAAGGCTTTACCGATAATTATATTAAAGTTGAAATCCCTGAACTCAACGACAACCCGGACATCAGGGACAACCAGCTTGTCAAAGTCAGACTGAAGCAATTCAATCTCAATCAGGATGCACTTGTAGGGGAAGTCATCCGACAGACGTAAAATCTATATCCTGACAGTCAACCACTGTATTCATGGCAACCGCCTGGACAGGCATTAGTCGTTATTACATGATATTTCGCCACTGGAGGAAAATATTTTCAAGCCATTTGCTTGCATATATTAATATTTTTAGCAAACTTTGTGTTAAAGTTGCCAATTCCCACACCAGCCGGCAATAACAAATAGAACGAACATTCACATGCAGAAAAAAGTAGCCGTCGTCATATTAAACTGGAACGGAGCAGACATGATGCGAAACTTCCTGCCTTCGGTGCTCAGCAACTCAGAAGAAGCCGACATCATTGTCGCCGACAACGGCTCCACCGATGATTCCGTAGCCATGCTCCGTCAGGAATTCCCTCAGGTCGGACTCATCACGCTGGACAAAAACTACGGCTTTGCAGAAGGATACAACAAAGCACTTGAACAAATAGACACCCCCTACACCATTCTGCTGAATTCCGACGTAGAAGTCACTCCCCAATGGATAGAGCCTATGCTCCGTTACATGGAAGAACATACAGACACAGCAGCATGCCAGCCTAAAATAAAGGCCGAAAGAGAGCGTGAAATGTTTGAATACGCAGGTGCTTGCGGCGGTTTCATTGACTCTTTAGGCTACCCCTTTTGCAGAGGACGCATATTCAACACTGTTGAAAAGGACCACGGACAATATGACACTATTGTACCAATATTCTGGGCTACGGGGGCTGCACTGATGATCAGGACCGCCGTCTTCAAGGAAGCGGGTGGTCTTGACAGCCGTTTTTTTGCCCACATGGAAGAGATTGACCTATGTTGGAGGCTTCGGAGCAGAGGCATGAAGATTGTATGCATCCCCAAATCTGTCGTTTATCATGTAGGGGGCGCCACGCTGGACAAAAGCAATCCCAGGAAAACATTTCTCAACTTTCGCAACAATCTTCTCATGATATACAAGAACACAGAATCCACAAGACTCAAAAAGGTTCTACGCTGGAGACGGATATTAGACAACCTTGCCATGTTACAGATGGCTTTCACCGGCAAGTGGAAAGACGCCCGAGCCGTTTGCCGGGCACGCAAGGAATTCAGCAGGATAAAGACTGATTTCGTCCACTCACGGCATACAAACATGGAGGCCGCAAAATGTCATCATTTCCCGGAAATGATATCCGGAAACATCCTTTGGCAATACTACATAAAAGGTAAGCACCATTTTTCCCAACTCAACCGATAACAATAATATACTCAATACAAAAATGAAACTCAAAGTATTACTCCTCTTATTAGCCTGCTCTGCCGGAGCTGTGGCACAAACTCTACCCACCTATTTAGACGACAGCAAACCCATTGAAGCCAGAGTTGAAGATGCACTGTCGCGCATGACTCTGCAAGAGAAAATAGCAGTTATCCATGCTCAGAGTAAATTCTCCAGCCCAGGTGTAAAACGCCTTGGCATACCGGAGTACTGGACCTCTGACGGCCCCCACGGTGTCCGCCCGGAAACCATGTGGGATGCATGGGACCAAGCCGGACAAAGCAATGACTCTGTTGTAGCATTCCCCGCCCTGACTTGTCTTGCAGCAACATGGAATCCGGAAATAGCAGCCGAATATGGCAAGGCTGTCGGTGAGGAAGCGCTCTATCGGAAAAAGAACATGATGCTTGGCCCTGGTGTCAATATCTACCGGACACCGCTCAACGGCCGCAACTTTGAATATATGGGCGAAGACCCCTATCTTACCAGCAGGATGGCCGTTCCATACATACAGGGGCTCCAGAGCAATGGCGTCTCTGCATGTATAAAGCATTTCTGCCTCAACAACAATGAAATTAACCGCCATACTACGAACGTCATTATCAGTGAGCGTGCACTAAACGAAATATATCTTCCAGCCTTCAAGGCAGCCGTTCAGGAGGCCCACACATGGGGTATCATGGGGTCATACAATCTATGGAAAAACCATCATAACTGCCATAATCCTTACCTGCTGAACGACATCCTGAAAAAGCAATGGAACTACGACGGTGTAGTCGTTTCCGACTGGGGAGGCGCCCATGACACTGACGAATCCATCAAGTATGGCCTTGACATGGAATTCGGCACACACACCGATGGCATGAACATGAATGTAGCCAACGGCTATGAAAAATACCATCTCGCCAAAGCTTACCGAGACGGCATTGTCGAAGGCAAATATACTCAAGATGAACTCAATGATAAAGTACGACGCGTGCTGCGGCTATTCTTCCGCACCAGCATGAACCGCAACAAAGGTTTCGGCACACTGTGTTCTGAATCCCATTATGCTACTGCACGCAAAATAGGTGAAGAGGGTGTCGTCCTGCTTCAGAACAACAACAATATCCTTCCTATTAACATCGAAAGGACAAAAAACATACTTGTCGTCGGCGAAAATGCCATAAAAATGATGACAATAGGCGGAGGTAGTTCAAAACTTAAGGCACAAGACGAATATTCACCCTTAGAAGGCATACGCGCCCGATTCGGCAAGACTGCCAACATAGACTACGCACGCGGATATACCAGCCTCTCAGACAAAACAGGCGGCATACTTGCTGAACAGACAAAAGCTATCGAGGGAGTCAACATGAAGGAGAACCGTTCCAATGAAGAACTTCGCCGTGAAGCTGTAGAAAAAGCGCAGAAAGCTGACATTGTCTTAATCTTCGGCGGCCTCAACAAACACCGGCATCAAGATACCGAGAACTCAGACCGCAAAGACTATGAAATGCCCTACAATCAGAATGAGCTTGTAGAGGCTCTGGCGGCAGTCAACAAAAACATTATTTTCATCAATATCAGCGGCAACAGTATGGCAATGCCATGGGCAAAGAATATTCCTGCCATTCTGCAGGCATGGTATCTGGGAAGCGAAACAGGTCGAATCATCGGTGAAATACTTGCCGGAGACATCAATCCCAGTGGTAAGTTGCCTTACACATGGGGACAAAAACTGACAGACTATGGAGCCCATGCTCTCAATGCCTATCCGGGCATCAAGCGCGCCAACGAAGAAATCTACGACGAAGAATACAAGGAAGGCATCTATGTCGGATACCGCTGGATTGACAAAGAAAAAATCAAGCCTTTGTTCTCTTTCGGACACGGCCTGAGCTACACCACGTTCAAAATCGGTAATGTCTCTGCTGATAAGAAAGACGTTTCCGCTGACGGACAGATTACATTTACAGTCAATGTACAAAATACAGGCAAGCGAGCCGGCGCAGAAGTTGTACAACTCTACATAAGCGACCTGAAAGCCAGTGTTGACCGCCCCGTCAAGGAACTCAAAGGCTTTAAAAAAATATACCTGCAACCAGGAGAAAGCAAGGATGTAAGTATCAGCATCAAAAAGGATGCCCTAAGTTTCTATGATGAAAAAACACATTCTTGGAAAGCAGAAAACGGTGAATTTGAAGCCCTTGTCGGAAATGCCGCCGACAATATCTGCTCCAAAGTGAAATTCACCCTCAGATAAGTAGCCGGCTAGAATGGAAGACTTAAAACCTGCATTATATCTCATACCTGTCCCGCTGGGTGATACGCCCGTGGGACAGGTATTACCTTCATATAACAGAGAAGTTATCCTGCAGATACACCATTTCATTGTTGAAGAAGTACGCACTGCAAGACGGTTTCTGAAAAACATTGATAAAAACATCAACATCGACGAGTTGTCATTCTACCCTATGGGGAAACATGCAGACCAGGCTCTTTTCCGAAAGTATCTTGAGCCTCTGGTCCATGGTGAATCTGTAGGCGTCATTTCAGAAGCCGGATGCCCCGCCATCGCCGACCCTGGAGCACAAGTAGTTGCCATTGCACACAAACTGAAATTACCTGTTGTTCCTTTGGTTGGACCATCCTCCATATTATTGGCATTAATGGCATCAGGATTTAACGGACAGAACTTTGCTTTCCATGGATATCTGCCCATTGACGCTTCTGCCAGGACATCTGCCATAAAAAAAATGGAAGAAAAAGCCCGGACAGAAAAACAGACACAAATTTTCATAGAAACACCTTTCCGCAACGAGCAACTCTTTCAGGAACTGCTCAAGAGCTGCCACAACAGTACCAAGCTATGTATTGCCTCGGCTATTACCTGTGCAGAAGAATATATACATACACATACTATAGAGACATGGAGAAAAACATCCATGCCCCATTTGCATAAAATTCCGACAATATTCCTGATTTATCAGTGATTAGAAAGAATACAAATGATAACCTTTGGATGAAATATCCTTGCATAGTATTTATATTTTTATCACTGGCCATATCGGCTATGGCACGGAAAAACATATTATGCGATTTTCCATCAGGGTACACGCCACAAGAGGTGGGACAACGCATCGCATATCATTTTGTTAACAGCGGGCACCGGTTCTAGGGAAGTTCGAAATGGATAGGATATCACGAGGTATGCGCATGGAACGGATGTCTGATGTGGGGACATGCTGCAGGTGACAGCGTCATCCTAAATAAGATGAAAGAACGCTTTGATGAACTTTTGGCCGACCACAGCGAACATCTCCCTGTTAAAAATCATGTTGACTTGAATATGTTTGGTTCTCTACCGTTGAACCTGTATTCGTCCTTTCCTGCAGAAAGTAACTACAGGCAGATAGGTCTGTCATATGCCGACACCCAATGGGAACTTCCTGCCACAGCAAAAGAACATGAAAAACAATTAGCCCGGCAAGGATATACGTGGCAGACACGTATGTGGATTGATGACATGTATATGATAACCATTGTTCAGGCATGGGCTTATCATACTACAAATGACCGCAAGTACATTGACCGCGCAACGTATGAGATGGTTAAATATCTTCATGAACTGCAGCGCCCAAACGGGCTGTTCTACCATGCGCCAGACGTACCATTCTACTGGGGACGCGGCAATGGCTGGATGGCAGCAGGCATGACCGAGATACTGAAGGCTCTCCCCAAGAACAGTCCTTACTACAAATACATCATGAAAGGCTATCGCAAGATGATGAAAAGCCTTTTACATTATCGCAATAATGAGGGATTATGGAATCAACTGATAGATCAGCCTGAGTTTTGGACAGAAACATCAAGATCAGCCATGTTTACCTACGCCCTCATTAGTGGCGTCAAGAACGGCTGGCTTCCATCCAAGGTTTACGAACCCGCCGCCCGCAAAGCATGGCTTGCACTCATACCCTACATCAACAAAAACAATGACGTGACAAACATATGCATTGGCACTAATAAGAAAAATGATTTCAGTTACTACCTTCATCGTCCCAAAGTAACCGGCGACTATCATGGACAAGCACCCTACTTGTGGTGTGCCGCAGCACTGCTGCAATAAAAAAATACTCTACACTTACATCACTTCTGCAAAGACACAGCACACTATTACAGATTTCAGATAAAAACAACAGATCGCTCATCAGAAGAATTCTTTAGATGAGCGACCTGGACATTTACAAACAATTATTCTGCTGGAAGGGCCAGTTTGTAACCTTCGCCATGTACATTAAGGATTTCAACCTCAGGATCTGCCTTAAGATACTTGCGGAGTTTTGTAATATATACATCCATGCTACGGGCATATACACGGTTATCATCTTCCCAAATCTTATTCAGTGCCAATTCACGAGGAAGCACGTCATTGACGTGTTCGTATAAAACACTTAGCAACTCGCTCTCCTTGGTCGTCAATTTGCGCTTATCATCACCAATGGCAAGGACCTGCTTGTTACGGTCAAAAGTAAATTTACCCAATTTGACAACAACCTCGTCATTTTTCTTCTTACCTTGTACACGATGCAAAATAGCGTCAATTCGATAAGTCAGTTCCTCCATAGAGAATGGCTTGGTAATATAATCATCCGCACCAAGTTTGAAACCATCAATAACATCTTCCTTCAAGGCCTTAGCTGTTAGGAATATTACAGGCATATCCGGATTAATCTGTTTGATGTCCTTACATAGACTGAATCCATCTTTTTTCGGCATCATTACATCAAGCACACAGATATCAAACTTTTGTTTCAAGAATTCTGTATAGCCAACCTCGCCGTCCTTACATAAAACGGCTTCATAATTCTTAGCCTGAAGATACTCACTTAGCAACATACCTAAGTTTTCATCATCCTCGCATAATAAAATTTTCTTTAAATCTTCCATAATTCTTATTTTTATCGGTTATTCTTTAATTGTCGGCAATTTTATAATGAACGTCGTCCCCTTACCAAATTCACTTTCAGTGATTATTGTTCCCTGGTGAAGATCGACAATGTTTTTAACATAAGCCAGTCCAAGGCCAAAACCTTTCACATCATGGCGATTTCCAGTATGAACCCTATAGAACTTGTCATAAATTTTCTTCAAGTCATCATGTTTAATACCAATGCCATTATCCTTTATGGCAATACATATCTTTTCGTCTTCATTCCAAGTCCTTACCTGCAAATTAAAATCTACATCCTGGCGACGGTATTTATATGCATTATCCATAATGTTAAACAGAACATTTGTTATATGCATTTCATCTGCATATACCATATCTTGCTCTGCCGAGAAATCAGTTTCAAGCACTCCTCCTTCCTTACGAGCTTTTATGCTGAAAGTGTTAGCGACATCTCCAAGCAAAGTATTAACACTTATGTTTTTCTGATTAAATCTGATTGTGCGCCCTTCAAAAATAGATGTCTGTAGCACAACATCAATAAGCATCCTTAGGCGTTTTGTCTCATCACTGATAACCGTAGACAAGTGCTTTGTCATATTCTCACTCTTCGGAACATTCGGATCCAAAAGCATCTGTACGGCCAAAGAAATAGAAGAAACCGGAGTCTTCAGTTCATGAGTCATATTGTTTACGAAATCATTTTTCATCTCACTCAATTTCTTTTGGCGGAACGATACATAAATCGTAAATATAAATGTGACAAGCAAAATGATGATAAAGATTATTGATGGCAATAAAAATTTGACATAATTGTACAAATACTTATGCATTTCCGGGAAATGCACTGTAAGTATAGCCGTATTGGCAGGAGCATTGTGAGGCATCAATATTTGTTTAAAAGCGAACTCCTCCCCTTTTGGGTCATAATCTGGACAGCGATACAATTCCTTGCCTGAACTTGTCGCAACTGTAAAATGATAATCTATATCTATTCCATTGTTTTTTAATTCTGCCCTAAGACTTTGGTCAAGCATCTTAAAATTGATACTCTCCGACAAAGGCTGATTATTGGACATATTAAGGATATTGACAACAACCCTATCCAGCAATTCACGTTGGTTGAGATACTGATTCTTTACTAAATTGCGCATTTCCTGTGACAAAGAAGAATAAGTATTACCCATGCGTTTTTTTAATGTAAAGCCCTTAGGCAATGTTACAGGGTAAGGAAACGAGCGAAGACGGGGAAGTTTGGCAGAGTGGACAGGTGCGTGGATATCCAGAGGGAAAGCTCCTGTATACATCGCAACCGTATCCTCTTTCACTTCGCTCTTCAACATGTCGGCATTGTTATTCAAGATATATTTTTCAAGCCCCCTGACAGTCTGTTCAATTTCCATATTATAGGAAACCATATTCAAACTGCGACTGACTGATTCTGCGAATTGCTCTTTCCGCATTTTCAGCATCTGGCGTGAATATCTTACCTGAAGATACAACAACGCAGCAAAACTCAATCCCATAACTACAGAGATGATGACAATTGTTCTCTTCTTCATAACACGTCACAAATGTAGAACAGATTAGATTTTATACAAACAAGCAATTAACATTTTCTTTTAAAAAACACACTTTTTAACCCCAAAACCTATTTTAACAGTAAAAATGACGATTATACGAAAGGCCGGACAGGTAAAAACCATCCGGCCTTTCGTATAGTATAATATTCCTTTTTACTTCATCTTTTCTGCCCAAGCGGCAACTATTTGGTACAAATCCTCTCCACGAAGGTTTTTCATCAAAATACGGCCATTGGGAGCAATTATCACCGTCATAGGAATAGAATGGATGCCATAAACTTCTGCAGCCTTGCTTTGCCAGAATTTAAGGTCCGACAATTGTGGCCAAGTCATACCCAATTCTTGTATACTCTTTTTCCATGCCTTCTCATCCTTATCCAATGACACACCAATAATCTCCACACCACTATCCTTGAAATTATGGTAAATCTTAACCATATTCGGCATTTCAGCCCGACAAGGACCACACCAACTTGCCCAGAAGTCAATGATTGTCAGTTTACCTTCTTTGATAAAGTCTGATAATTTTTTTGTCTCTCCATCTGGCGTTCGAAGTTCAACATCATGATAGTCGTCACCAAGCATGCACTTCTTTTCCTCTTCAACATATTGTGCCAACCTTTTATAAGAAGGTTCTTGGTGGAAATCTGTAGGAATCTGTTTCAGGTATTGCTCTACAACAGGACCTGACAGTGTATGATAGCTATCGTTCAGGAGAGTCAAACCAAGAATATTTCCTATATTGTCCTTTATATACTGCATGGTAATATCCGTTATTTTTCTCTTGCCTTCTTCGCAATCCTTTTCCGCCTGCTTGTGTTCTTCTGTCGTCAACAGAGTATCATTGTACCTATTCATCGCATCCTTCATTGCATAGTACATCGGTTCTATCTCTGTACTCAGTCGGGTATAAGCTTCGTTCGCCTCAGAACCTTTTACTGCCAACATTCCATTTCCCTTATCCTGTTCTACTACCAATGCATCTGCATCTAAAAACAACCTCACAGATTCCATTTTGTCTGTATCCGAAAAATATATGAAACAATCATGAGGCACAGCTCCCGTTTCTACCGATAGCATAAACTTTCCATCCTTTACTACCGCAGAATCCATCAATATAAACTGCCGACCGTCACGCCGACCTATATATATCTTTTCGGTTCTCCCTGCACTACGATGTAGTTTACCACTTATATTGCATCGCATTAATGACTCTCTGATTTTACCATCTCCTGCACTGAGGCTCACCGAGTAAAGAAGGGAAACAATAAATACCTGTAAGAAAAACTTTATCATTATATTTCTACATATCTAACTACAAAAGTAAACAAAAACCTACAAAACAAGCCCCCTCGCAATAATATATCTTGCGAGGGGGCATATTGGAATATTTCAATAATGCTAATAACTGAACTATCTGCTCATTAAGCTTCTTCTGCAATGACCTGGAAAGGAACTTCTACAGAAACCTCCTTATGCAGTTTCACAACAGCCTTGTATTCACCAACTTCCTTGACAGCTGGTACAACGATAATCTTACGCTCAATCTCAAAGCCCTTTTCAGCCAATTTTTCAGCAATTTGCACATTAGTTACAGAACCATAAATAGTTCCTGTCTGACTAACCTTCATCGGAACAACCAAAGTTTCAACCTGTCCCAATTTTTCTGCCAACGCCTCGGCATCAGCTTTCAATTTAGCCAATTTATGAGCACGTTGTTTCAGATTTTCTGCCAAAACTTTCTTGGCCGACTCTGTGGCAATAACAGCTTTGCCCTGCGGAAGGAGATAGTTGCGTCCATAGCCATTCTTTACGGTTACAATGTCATTCTTATAACCTAATCCATTAACGTCTTCTTTCAAAATTATTTCCATAATCTCCTTCTTTAATTATTTCAACATATCGGTTACAAACGGAAGCAATGCCAGATGGCGTGCTCTCTTAACAGCCTGAGCGACACGGCGCTGATATTTCAAGGACGTTCCTGTTATACGGCGAGGGAGTATTTTTCCCTGCTCATTCAAGAATTTCTTCAGGAATTCAGGATCTTTATAGTCGATATACTTAATACCACTCTTCTTAAAACGACAATACTTCTTTTTCTTAAGTTCAATCGAAGGTGCTGTCAAATATCTGATTTCTGATTTTGCGTCTGCCATAATTTAGTCCTCCTTTTTGTTTCTTAATTGTTCTCGCTTAGCAGCATAAGCAGCTGCATTCTTATCCATCTTCACTGTGAGGTCGCGGATAACTCGCTCGTCACGATGGAAAGCAATGTTTAATTTTTTTACAAAAGTTGGTTCTGCCTTATAGCCAAACACAACATAAAAGCCACTGGATTTCTTTTCAATAGAATAAGCCAGTTTCTTCATTCCCCAATTCTCTTCATAGAGAATTTCTGCTCCATTAGAGGTCAGAAAGTCACGGTACTTTCCAACCGCTTCCTTCATCTGGTCATCAGATAAAACGGGAGTCAAAATGAAAACGGTTTCGTACTGATTCATACTTACTGTGTGTTATTAAAAATGTTAATATTAAATTTTAGCGGGTGCAAAGTTCGTGTTTTTTTTCCACACAACCAAGTTTTCTTGAAAAAAAATAATCGGAGTCTGCTAAAAATCAACACCATTTATTCCCTTTTGCCTAATTTTCTCATAATTTGCGACAAGATACCAACAGGTATTCTATAATATTTTAGTAGCAGGCTGAGTTAAAACGACTATCTAAAGCATTATCTTCGGAGTATCACTTTTGCTAAACAGCAGGTCCATGTGGGCTTATACCTTTTCAGTTATTGGAAGCAGCAGATTCTTTATTCAGCACCATCAACATTGTTTTGAATTAAAATAGTATGGTTGACCAGGCATTTTTGGGCAAAATCAGTTTTTAGCGAGGCGAAATTAGAGAAAAAGGTGTATTTTTGTAATTATTAATATAATATTACCATTTTCTTTTCAGATGGATGCATCTATAGACTTTCAACTTATTCTGGCATTGATGAACGGGCGCATCAGTAATATGCTCAGAAACAAGATCAGCGAGGATCTGGAAAGCGCACATATAGAAATCACCAGTGAACAATGGGATGTACTGCTCGCCATCAGTCTTACTGACACCTGCACACAACAGCAACTATGTAAGGCTACCTCCTACAACAAATCAAAGATGACCCGCCTGCTCAATGATATGGCTGACGCCGGTATCATTATCCGCGACAAGAGCCGTGTGGATTGGCGATCCAATTATATCCGCATCACACGCAAGGGAGGAGCCATTTATGACAAAGCCAAAGTTATAGCTTTGCGCTCCCTGCAGGATTCTCTACAGGGACTTACCCACAATGAAATCTACATTGCACAAAAAAGCCTTAACCAAGTTCTCAACAATCTCAGGCAAATCAGCCTCAACAAGAAGCAGGAAGAAGCTGAGATTGAAGAAGCCTTACGTAAACGACGGGAAAAACTCATTCGAAAACTCATACTCCACAAAAATAAACCATGAAACAGACATTCTTCCATCTATGGATAGTTTTTGCCATATGCTTTTTGTCTTCATGTACCAATAGGGCAAAAGAGTACGGCGCTTCATCACATAAAGAACAAGCCTTCTCCGAGCGCGATACTTTATTGAGAGCCCAAGAGGATGCCATTATCGGTCTGCTTCAGCAAAAACTTGACAACTCTTCCATTGGCAAAATCAGCCTGACCACAAAGGCTGAAGATATAAAGACTGCATATCGCATTCGTCCTCTCGTCACGGGTTCCACTCATTCCCAAATTGCCTACGGCCGTTTTTACGACAAACGGATGACCTGGGGACTGAGCATTGTCACAGATGAACCATTCGGCAAACACCCTGAAGCTACTCCCAGACAAGTCATTCTGGAAATATCTCTGTCCGAACAGGCTGCAAAAAACAAAAAAGAAATTGTGCAACATATCGCTGAATACCTTCAAACCCAACCAGAAACCTGGAAAACATGCCAGGGCTACTGGATGCTCGTTTCATGCAAGGGCAACAGCATTTTCATCACGATTTCCGACACCCAAGGCTCTGAGCCCGAAGAGGAAACAGATGATGCCAACACTTTCGACTTCACTTAGCATCTTTCACCTCGGTCATTTCCCACCTATACAAGTTTTTCCTTAAGCACCAGTTTTACCAAACCCACAGTATTCTTCACTCCGTATTTGGCAAGCAGGCGCTTACGATACCAGTTCACGGTTTCCACACTGAGTCCAAGATTCTTGGCTATCATAGGGTTTGTCAGTCCCTCGCAGACAAGCCGCAACACACTGCTCTCCACCTTTGTCAATGAAACTTGGTGAACCGTTGTGCTATGCAATATTTCATCTACTTGCGGACTAATATAATTTCCACCCTTCCAAACACGTTGCACAGCATCGACAAGTTCTGCCATTGAAGAATTCTTCAGCAAATACCCATGAACTCCTACGTCTATCATCTGTCGTATCACTGAATATTCATCATGCATCGTAACGACAATCACTTTCATTTTAGGATATGCCTTTGCCAATTCTTCAAAGAAAGCCATTCCGTCTCCGTCTGGCATAGAGATATCCAGCAATAATACATCTGGCTGACGTTCTTTCAAAGCCTGTCTGCACTCCCTGATTGTGGAAAAGAAACGGCTCACATGTATTTTCCCAGTAAGATTCATTGTCTCTGCCAGACCTTCTGCCAACATGACATGGTCGTCGGCTATATTCACGTCTATGCAATATTGTTTCATAGTGGTAACATTATATTCACTTCCGTTCCATCACCCTCTGTTGTGATGATGTTCATCTTGCCATGATAAAAACTTATTCTTTCTTTTATATTCTGTATCCCCATTCCCATTTTCTCTTTTTCCGGAAGGAATCCGCAACCGTTATCACCAATTGTCATCATCACACTGTCTTTCATCTGAATCAACAAAATATTTATCTTGTCCCCTGATGAATGCTTGATGGCATTGTTGATTAATTCATAGGCACATCTATAAAGGACTATCTCCTTTTCCTTATCCAAGACATTTTCGTTGATTTCTGCGTGGAAATGAGCCCCGGGAATAGACCTGATAAAATCACTTAGCGCAGACTTCAAGCCCGATTTCAACAATTGTTCAGGCATCAGGTTGTGGGCAACATGACGGAGTTCTGTCACACTGTTATCCAACAATTTCAGTGAATCGGCTTTAGGCGCATCTGTTTCAATCTTCAGCCGAAGCAGTGAGAGAATGCCCCCAAGTCCGTCATGCAGGTCACGAGCAATACGCATACGTTCACTTACTTCTCCATCCAACCTCGCCTTGAAGAGTATGCTCTCTCTCCGCAACTTCGAGCCACGCCACAAGAAGAAGAACAACAAGGCTATCATGAGCAGCAAGGCTGCAACAAGAAGGCTGACATTAAAATACAAATGTTTTTCCCGGGTAAGATGCTCTATGGACTCTTGTTTCTTGACTGTCTCAAACATTACCTCCATCTGTGAAATACCCGATTGGTAATGCTTTGTAGAAAACTGTTCCATCATTGTGCGAAGTTTGCGGATATATCTTCCAGCCTCGTCCAGATTGCCCATCCGCATATATATGTTAGCCAGCATCTCATAGCCGCCCACATCACTGTATGTGGTTTCCTCTTCCTTTTCCGGGACCGACTTCAGGCCATACTCAAGCGCTTTCTTCCAATGGCCTTTATCCATAGCCAGCATACAAGCCGAGGAATACACGTCATAACGAACTTCACTTGACACTTCCTCATCAAGATATGCCAGGGCCTTTTCGACATACTTCTCTGCCTGAGACAAATCTTTATGACCAGCCATCATATTAACCTTTGCCTTAGCGGCAAGCATCTCCAGGAAAGCATCATGTTCCTCCTTCTGGTGATCGCAGAAGTAAGCGAAGGCTGGTTCAAGATTCTCCATGGCATTCTCATAGTCGTCTTCTGATATATATATCTTTACCAAACCCTTGCGAGGCAACATCATCATCAGCGAGTCGGCCGACTTTTCCCCACACTTGACGGCCTGCCGGTAATTCTCCTTAGCCTTATCATCATTGCCCATGGAGAGATACAGCTCGCCTACATTATGGTATAATATACACATACTCTGCAGCCATCCATGCCGCTCAAAGATGGGCAGGGCCTTTTGGTAATATTCTATTGCAAGCAATGGTTTGTCCTGCATATTATACAGGTTTCCCAAAGCACCATAAAGCTGAGAGAAGTTATCGTCTATATCCGATTGTTCATATCGTTTGTCCCTTTTCATTGAGTCTGAAACAGCAAGTGCATGATGAAAATAATGTTCGGCTCTCTCATAGTCAGCCTTTCCATAATATTGCAGTCCAAGATGATACAATGCACTTTCTCTTGCATTCAATCCGTTCAGTCTATAGCTCAGGCTCAGTGCCTTGCGAGCATATTCGTTATGTTTAGAAGTACTTCGTCCCAAGTATCCACGCATCAGGATCTGGTATGCGCTCATCAGTTCCTTGTCTGAAAGTACACTGCCATTCTTGAGCAACGTTTCAACTGAATCCACGTTCACATTCCTGTGGTCTACATACTTCGCATATACACCTCCACACCACATTGCCACAAGGAGCAACAGAATCTTTTTGATTGACCTAATCTTCAAAGACAAACTTTTTATATTTTGATTACAATAATACTCGCTTTTTTTAATATTGAACCTCCCAAAAAGGTGGAATTTTTATATTTTTTTTATTTTTCCACCTTTTGGGGAGGTAATAATTATTAGCAATTCATTTATCATTGCAGGAAATTAAATATTAGCACCATATGATAACCAAAAGAACATTAGTCCTGCTCATAATGATTGCCGCCTGCACAACAGGCATCCAGGCACAAGGCTGGGTCGGCAAATTAAAAAACAAAGCTATTGAAGCTGCCAAGAAAAGTATTGAAAACAAAGTGGAGCAAAAAGTAGAACGCACCACAGAGAAAGCTGCTGACAGAATTCTTGACGGAAAGAAAACCGCACAGGGAAAAGAGGTTCAATCCAATGAAGCCAAACCTGCGCAGGAAGTACCGGCAGAAGGTAAGGCTGCCGAGGCTGAATACCAGCAGAATGACTTCGTACCGGGAAGCGTTGCATTCTTTGAAGATAATCTGCAGAATGAGCAAATGGGCGAATTTCCATCGAAATGGGATCTGATAGAAGGTAATGCCGACGTCGCCAACATGAAAGGTCAGAAGTGCATCCACCTCCACCCGGGAACAATCATAGAACCGCTGATGACGAATCAGGACAGCTATCTGCCCGATGTTTTCACGGCAGAGTTCGACTTTTGGATGAACGACCCTGCTACCGACCTCGACACCTACTATTATCTGAATTTCATGGATTCAAAGAAAGAGAAATGCTATGAAATCTATTTCGGTGAAGGCTACAAGCAACTTGAGGTCAAAGTGAACTATAAGCCAGCAAACTCTAACGAAGGACGTGATGTCGGCCATGACGTGCGATATAACTTCAAGAAGAACGACTACAACCACATGGCCATATCCTTCAACAAACGAGCCCTCAAGGTATATGTCAATGGCCAGCGCGTCATCAACATCCCCAACTGCCGGTCTGCCGTCAAATTCAACGTCATCGGGCGCAACTGGGGAGGTTACAACGGTGACAAGGCCTATCTGACCAACTTCCGCCTCGCCAAGGGTGCCGTCGATCTCTACGAACGCAACACCACAGACATGTCTGCCGTGGAGAAGGCTATTGCCGAAACCGGCAAATTTGTCACCAATAATATTCTCTTTGAAACAGCCAAGGCCACACTGAAGCCTGAATCCATGGAGGAAATCCAGAAGGTGGCCGATTACATGAAGAAGAACCCTACAGCACGCTTTGAAGTGCAGGGACATACCGACAACCAGGGTTCTGACAAAATCAACGACCCGCTGTCACAGCAAAGGGCTGAGGCTGTCATCAAGGCTTTGGAAGGTCTCGGAGTTGACGGCTTTAACCTGCGCGCCGTGGGTAAGGGTTCCCATATGCCTGTAGCTGATAATGCCACTGACGAAGGACGTGCCAAGAACCGACGGGTTGAATTCATCAAGAAATAAATATTTCTTTTTTTATTAACCTTTTAATTATTTTATCTTATGAAAAAGTTTTTTATTTACTCGTTTGTTTATTTGTAAGCATGGCTTGCTTCACTTCATGCAGCAGTGACGATGACGACAACGACGGCGGCGACCCCTCAACACTCAAAGCTACCGTAACAATTCAGGAAACCAGCAACCAACTGATTATGACCAGTGTGTGGAAAGATGTCCTGACACAGACTATGACAGCCACCTTTGGTTCTAATAATATATTGACCACATGCATCCTGGAAGAGAGCTATAGCAATAAAAAATATGCTGATGAGGCATGGGCGTCCCTTGAAGGCGACAAGACCATTGACATGTCTAAATTCTCCCGTAACGGCAATGTCATTATCGAAGACATGACTGAAGACTTTGCCGGCCTCAACAAGGCACAGGTAAAAAGCATCTTTGAAGCCACTAAGGCACAAAACGAAAAAGGCGGAGTAAAATAACTTCTCTCTATACATCAGGAAAAGGGTACATCTGGAATGTACCCTTTTCTTTATGCTGTTCCCCTTCGGCCGAAACCGGCCTTGCACAAGGACGTGCGGGATTTACTTTCAGACTATCTCAGATGCGTCTTGAAATAGTTTGTTATCTTAGTAAACAAGTGTACACGGGTATTGCCACCATAAATACTGTGATTACGGTTGGTATATACCTGCATGTCAAACTGCTTGCCAGCCTGTACCAGAGCCTCGGCATATTCTGCCGTATTCTGGAAATGAACATTATCGTCGGCCAGTCCGTGGCAGATAAGCAGGTCCCCGTGCAATTTATCAGCACGGGTGATGGCGTTGTAGTCATAGCCGTCGCCGTTTTCACCGGGCGTGCGCATGAAACGCTCCGTATACACTGTATCATAGAAACGGAAATCAGTAGGAGGTGCCACGGCAACACCACATTTGAAGACCGGACGCCCTTCGCTCATACTCATCAGTGTATTGAATCCGCCGTAACTCCAGCCCCATATGCCGATATTGTCCTTGTCTACATAAGGCAATGTCCCTAAATACATAGCCGTTTCCACCTGGTCGCGCGCCTCAAACTTGCCCAGATTCAGATAGGTACATTTTTCAAAATCGGCACCTCTGCCACCTGTTCCGCGACCGTCTACACAGACAACTATGATGTCCTGACTGTTGAAATAACTTTCCAACAATCCTCCGGCATAAAAACCTGTACCCCACTCGTCCTTGACTTCCTGTGAGCCGGGGCCGGAATACTGGTAAAGTACAACAGGATATTTCCTGCCGGGATTAAAGCCCGCCGGCTTCATCATCCATCCGTTCAGTTCTATGCCTTCGCCGGTCTTGAAGGTGAAGAATTCCTTTTGGCTCAAATCATAGCCGGAAAGCTTGTTCTTGAGTTCTTCATTGGTAACAAGTGTCTTGACGACTTTGCCTTCGGCACTGCACAAGGCTGTGACAGGAGGCGTGGTCATATTGGAATATTCATTGATGAAATATCTGAAATTCTTGCTGAAGACAGCCTTGTTGACACCTTGTTGTGTAGTCAGTTTCTTTGTCTTGCCCTTCAAGTCAGTCCTGAATACAGCCGTACGCAACGGACTGTCATCATACGCCGTGTAACAGAATGACTGCGTGGCCGGGTCATAGCCATAGAAATCTATCACCTCATTATTGCCAGACGTTATCTGCTTCTCCAACTGGCCTGTAGCAGAGAACCAGTACAGCTGTCTGTAACCGCTGCGGTCGCTCATCATGACAAAATGGTTGCCATAGAACGCCAGCTGCCTGTAGGATTCTTCACGGATATATCTTTCATCCTTTTCACGCAGGACGAGCTTGCATATGCGTGAACGGGCATTGCCCATATAGATATCCATCTGATCCTGATGGCGGTTCAAAGTCACAATAGCCAACTGGTCGGGCGTATCCGTAAATTTGATGCAGGGGATATAGGCCTCGCTGTCCACCGGCAGGTCCATAGTGCGCAAGACATGGCTCTTGATATCATAAGTCTGCACACTCACCCGTGAATTGGCCGTTCCTGCCTTGGGATACTTATAGGTATATACGCCCGGATAGAGACTGTTGTCATTCTTGGAGGGTGACATCCCCTTGAACATCTGTATATCATACGTCGACACGTTCTTCTCGTCGTATCGAATCCATGCCAACATTTTGCTGTCTGCGCTGAAATCAAATGACCTTACAGCGGCAAACTCCTCCTCGTTGACCCAGTCGGGAATACCGTTGAGGACCGCATTCTGCCTGCCGTCCTGAGTCACCTGACTTTCACTGTTGTTAAACAGCAGTTTGACAAGATATATATTATTGTTTCTCACAAAGGCTATCTGATTGCCGTCGGGCGAGAAAGCCGGCTGCTCCTGCGGGCCTCCTTTGGACAACGGTTCCACCGTCTTGTTCACTATGGTATACAACATATACTCTGCCGTAAAAGAACGGCGGTAGCGGCGCACCGTTGATGTCTGTATCAATATGCGGCTTTCGTCTGGAGACAGGATATAGCCCTCAACAGACTGCACTTTATTACCCTTAGCGCTGCCGGCGTCAAAGAGCACACCCGTCTGCTGACCAGTCTTGAAGGAATATTTTAAGATTTGCTTCCCATCGGCACTGATGCGTGCAAAACTCTCACCATCGTTCAAGGGCGTTACGCCACTATATGTCTCTGCCTTAAACTCATTGTTGACAATCTGCTTTAATGAAACAGCATTCTTGGCGAAACCTGTGCAGAATCCTGTTACACTCAACAACAATATAGAAAATAGATATTTCATAATATATAGGGTTTATCTTACAAAATTACAAAATAAACCTGTCGACGGAATTAAAAAGGGATTATTTTGTAACGGTCCACCATTTGCAACACCATTATTTTTTTCTTCAGCTACCCCACAGAATGGGCGACAGGCTCTTCCGGCCGACAAGAACCATGCAAAAATTAACAATCATTAACACGACTGGCAACATTTTGTCCCACACCATAAGACACCTGCCAGAAGGCATTACAGAAGGGGTGAATTTTGCAGGCCTACAAGTTTTCACTGGCAGGCCTGCCAGATTCAACCCGCAGGCCTGCCAGCAAAAACTGCATGGCCTGCAAAAAAAATCAATCTATACCATGTATTAAAAATATATTAACCAATATTAATTTTTATTAATTCTCCCCTGCCATAAGAAAAAACAAATCAGAACAAGAAAAGTCAGTCCACAAACACTGACTTCATGCTGAAACATCCCGGAACATTTTGCAGAGCAGGAATAAATACCTAACTTTGTGTATGATTTAATGACATGACGATATGAGAACCAAAATGATTTCCCCTTCCATGCTGGCCGCCGACTTCGGCCATCTGGAACGCGATATTAAGATGCTCAACGACAGCGCATGCGACTGGATACATCTTGACGTAATGGACGGCGTCTTCGTTCCCAACATATCCTTTGGTTTCCCCGTCATGCAAGCTATGGCAAAAGCGGCCAGGAAACCGCTGGACGTACATCTCATGATAGAGCACCCCGAAAAATTCATCCCGGAGGTCAAAGCCCTGGGCGCACATCTCATGTCTGTACACCAGGAAGCCTGCCCGCATCTCCACCGCATCATTGAGCAAATAAAAAGTGCCGGCATGAAAGCTGGTATTGTCCTGAACCCTGCCACACCGCTGTATACCATAGAAGAGGTACTGAATCAGGTAGACTTGATTCTCCTGATGAGTGTAAATCCCGGTTTCGGCGGACAGAAATTCATTCCGCAGACTTTAGGTAAGATACAACGGCTCCGTAAGATGCTTGACGATGCCCGTTCAGATGCACTGATAGAAATTGACGGAGGTGTCAGCCGCACCAATGCGGCACAACTCTTTGAGGCCGGAGCCGATGTCCTGGTTGCCGGCAGTGCAATATTCAATGCCCCCGACCCCATAGCGGAGATCAATGCCCTCAAAGCATAGTCCTGGCAAGTGAATCTTTTTGAAAATACCCTGTCGGAAGCAAAAGCCCTGCGTTTTGCCATTCCCCTTATTATCGGTATCAGCATCGGCTGGGCACTACGGGACATAGCATGCAGATATTGGTATATACCTGCGCTTGGAAGCATTATCCCATGCGGCATGATGCTCATCCTGGCAAGACACCGCATATCGCCAAATGCAAAGAAATTCGGCATGGCGGCCATGACATTTTTCATTTTACTGGGGACTGCACTTTGTCTGCAGAGTTACAACGCAACTATAGCACATTGGAGTGATGCACCACACTTTAACCAAGGCGTCATCATCTCATCTCCGCAACTCAGGACTAAGACCGTAACCTGCGACATACAACTGATTAAATACAGTGAAGGAAAGCTGTGGCGCAACACCAACCGCCACATCAGCCTGACCTTGTCAGCCGACAGTCTGTCGACATCGCTTGCAGCAGGTGACGCCCTCTTGTTCTATGGAACCATATCCGCCCCTAAGAATGCCGACAACCCTATGACCTTTGACTATGCTTCATGGCAACATCGCCAAGGAATCAGCGGAGTCATTTTTGCCGGAAAGAATTTCCTGCTTGCATCAGAACCACTGAAACAGCAGATGTATACACATTTGTCATTCTGGAAAATCCTGAAAATCCGCACCCAGCGATTTCGTGACAGCATGGTCAGGCATTATTCTTCCATCGGTTTGGGAACAAAGGAACATGCCATCGTCTCCGCTCTTACCCTGGGAGACAAATACAACCTCACACACGACATAAGAACATTATTCTCAGAAACGGGAGCAAGCCATATACTGGCACTTTCGGGACTGCATCTGGGCATTCTGGTATACCTGCTGCTGCTCTTGCTACGCCCAATAATGCAGAAAAACTGCGGACGCTGGATTGCCGTCGGGACATGCATAACTTTTATCTGGCTGTTTACCTTGCTTACAGGCCTGAACACATCGCTAATCCGAGCAGCAGTGATGTACTCCATAACGCTATTATTCCTCATCCGGAACAGGCGGGGAGTACCCATAAACCACTTGGCGCTGGCTGCGATTCTAATATTGCTGGCACAGCCTATGTCACTGATGGACATAGGATTTCAATTATCCTTTCTCTCTGTGTCCGCCATTCTGTTTCTCCAGCCCGTTTACGAGAGTTTCCGCCCGTCAGGAAAGTGGCCGGCACGGATAACAGACTTCATATATGTCGCTGTCGCAGCCCAAATAGCAACTGCACCATTAGTGGCATACACATTTCATATTTTACCCCTGTCCTTCCTCTTGAGCAACCTTGTCGTCATTCCTTGTGCATATATTCTGTTAGGCAGTGCAATGTGCCTGTTTGCCTTTACAGCCTTCCCGACACTCTCATTATGGATAACCCATCTCATCCGGCTGACCGCCCATTCCATGCTGCAGGCATTAAACGCCATCCACCAGATTCCGTGCTCATCAATAGAAATCTATCCTTCTATGACCACGGTGATATTGTGCTATCTTCTCACAGTGGCATGTGTACTCTTGTGGGAAAAACGAACCCGCAACGCGATGGCTCTCACCTTTTTCTCCATTGCACTCCTGGCTGGAAGCATCATCTACGACAAGCGGCCCCGTAAAATAGCTGACAAGGTCATCTTCTATGACATTTCATCCTGTCCTGCCGTTCAATTTATCTATTCAGAAAAAGAATCTGCCCTCTGGATGGCAGACAGCATGCAGTTTCCCCACGTCCATGCCATAGCTAAGACTTTCTGGAAGACCAATGGCATCTCATCGCCTCCTGTATTTGAAAAAACATACCATAGCAGACACATCACTTGCACGCATGGCATTGTCCGTTTCGGAGGAAAGCGCTATGTAATGGTCAGTGACAAGGAATGGAAAAACAAAACCGTGAACACACCGATGGAAGTTGACATCCTATATGTAACACAAGCCGGGAAATCAACTTTAAAAGATCTGAAGAAAATCTTCAAAGCAAAAAAAACAATTATAAAATAATTACAAGGCGTTTCTTTACTCTTACTGTTGTTATGCCGAAAAAAAAATGTAAATTTGTTTGTCACTATGACAAAACCTTAAAAATCATACGATATGAATAAGATGAACCTATTTTTCGGCGGATTAATCTTAACCCTTGCCGGCTTTGCACAAAAAGCCAACTATGATGAATCCATGGTAGGCAATTATGTCCTGCCAGAAATGTTTGTCACCTCAAACGGGCAAGAGGTAACAACAAAAAAAATATGGGAAACCGTACGCAGACCGGAAATATTGGCCATGCTGGGCAATATCGAATATGGCAACATACCCCAAACACATATTAAAACAACTTGGCAGATTCTGGAAGAAAGCAACAATGCCCTCGGAGGAAAAGCGATACGACGCCAAGTAGAATTCACATTCCAAGGAAACGGAACAAGCCGAAAAATGTTGGTGCTTATCTATATGCCCAAAAACATCAAGAAATGCCCGGTATTTGTATCCCCCAACTTCCAAGGCAACCAGTCAACGACCGAGGATGAAGCCGTCATCGCTTCGCAATACAGTACATACCCACGCGGGCACCAAAAGAGCCGGTGGTCATACGAGAGAATCATATCTTCAGGCTACGCTGTAGCTACTTTCCATTATTATGATACCTACTATGACGCTCAGGGGCATACCACCGAAAGTGTTTTACCATTATGGGGAATCAATAATGACAATGAACTGCAGGCTTCATCAGGCAAAGCGATATGCGCCTGGGCTTGGGGATGTTCAAGAGTGTTGGATTATCTCCTGACATTAAAGAATATTGATAAAAAGCGATGCATCATCCTCGGACATTCCAGATTAGGGAAAACCGCTCTTTGGGCTGGTGCTTTAGATAAACGGTTCAACATGGTCATCAGTAACAATTCCGGCTGCAGCGGTGCAGCGCTTTCACGGCGCAATTACGGCGAAACAGTTGCCCGCATTACAAAAACCTTCCCATGGTGGTTCTGCAATACATATTCCACCTATGCCGACAATCCTGACAAACTGCCTTTTGACCAACACGAACTATTAGCAATGATAGCACCACGCTTATTGTATGTTGCCAGTGCAAAAGAAGACAGATGGGCAGATCCAAGAGGAGAATTCCTGTCACTAAAAGAAGCAAGCAAGGTTTATAAGCTCTATGGGAAAAACAGCCTGGAAGGGTATTCTTTCCCGAAAGAAAATGAACCTGTATGGCAAGACTGCGTAGGCTATCACATACGTACTGGAATCCATGACGTTACAGATTTCGACTGGGCGGCTTACATACGTTTTGCTGACGAAAAACTGCATTAAAACAACTTCTGAAGCCATTTGTGCATGATTTGTTTGACACTTGCTATTGTATATACCGCTATAAACGAAATAACAAAGAAGCACTAGATTTCCTTGTCTTCATCAGAAACTACAAACTTCCCTTTTAGCACATGGATGTAGAATTGCGGAAATGGTCTTTTACTGACAAAAAAGAACTGAAAGAATTATGCAATGCTGTTGACAGGACATTCTTGTCAGATAGATTGCCGAATCCATATACGGAAGAAGATGCTGATTGGTGGCTGAATATGGTTGCGAAAAACGAGGGCGTTGATGGAATCTTCCGCGCTGTAGTTGTAGATGGGAAAATCATTGGCAGCATTTCTGTTGAACGAAAAGCCGACATATACAGGCTTGACGGAGAATTAGGCTACATGTTATTGGAAGAATACTGGAATCGCGGCCTGATGAGTCAAGCAGTGAGACAAGTATGCAAGATTGCCATACAGGAACTTGGGCTCAATCGAATTACCGCCAATGTCTTCCACCTCAATTTGGCGTCTCAGCGTGTCTTACTTAAGAACGGCTTTGCACAAGAAGGAACCATGTACCAAGCAGCTATAAAGGATAATAACGTATATGACATTCTCATTTATGGCTTACTAAAATAAATTCCAATTTAGCAGACAATAAAAAAGCGAGGCCTTACGGCTTCGCTTTTTTTACTGGTTTCTGCTGAATTTTTTTGGTCCAGTGCGTCTGAAAAGGTACGGTCAAGAAATGAGAGCCGAAAGGACATTTTAACACATTAATTAAAAGAAAGATTCAAT
>CACYCZ010000085.1 GCA_902773055.1 uncultured Bacteroidales bacterium | reverse complement strand
ATTGTAATATGAAATTTTTAATTATTTATTTCTCGTTTTGCAAAGATATAAAATTATTTTCTTAATCATCAATCTTTTTATTTTTTTTGAGGCAAACAGCAGGAGGCGAGCGTGTTTTACCCATGGGGGATAAAAGATGGAAATAATGCCGACAAAAAAAGGGTTTATCCTCCGGGGAGTTTATGTTCAGCATCGGTGAACGTATGTTTTGCACTGGTGAACGTATGTTTCGCATCGGCGAACGTATGTTCAACAACGGGAAATATAAAATATATAGGCATAACATTTTATCCTTGACGGCATTGCCAGACTTTTTCTGGCGGTATGTTAACAAAATAACAAGAGGCAGGCCTGGACTGACAGGCATGCGTCAGGAATTGAGGATACCGAAAGGTTGGAACAGGATGCGTCAAGGCAGAGTTACGGGACAATCCTTTTGCTCTTCTCATCATTAAGATTAACCATCTGCTTGAAGTCCCAAACTATCGTAATCAATAATTAAATGTACGCGTACGTATGCGCGAGAGGCCAAGGCCAGAAACCTGCAATCACCCCTCATTTTCAAGATGTCGTGTATTTTTCCCGACAGGTTCAGCCGAGAAACAAAAAAGCCGCCCCGATATAATATCAGAGCGGCCCACGTAATGAAAAATTATGTTTTATTATTTCTTTGTAGTACCAGTAATAATGGATACTCTGTTCTTGACATTCTCGGCAAAAGGCTGAACGGTATCACCCTTGGCGCTTGCAGCAACACGGCTTGAACTGATGCCGTACTTACCGGTCAGCATCTTCTTCAAGTCGTTGGCACGCTGCTGAGAATACTTCATGTTAATCTGCGGATTACCAGTCTTGACATCAGCATAGCCCACTACCTCTACCGTAGCATCGGGATTTTCCTTCAAGAACTTGGCTACGCGCTCAACCTTAGCCATTTCTGCCTGAGGAACTCTTGAAGAGCGTATGTCATAGAAGATGTTCTCCTGTATAGTCTTCACTACGGGTGCGGGAGCAGGCTTGGCAACAGGCTCCGGAGCAGGTTTGGGAGCAGGAGCTGGAGCAGGAGCGGGTTTGGGAGCAGGTTTTGCCACGGGGGCAGGAACGGGTTTGGGAGCAGGAGCAACCAGAGGCTGAACCTTCTTATAACCGAACTTGTAACTTACACCGACACCGGCTGTCAGCATCCAGTCGTCATTATTGGCATACTTGGAGTTGAATTTGTCACTCATGTTGTTGGCAGTAACTTCAAGATTGACACCGATACGCTTTGAAACATTCAGATCCAACTGCAGACCGAGACGGAAATTGTGGCCGAGGTTAGATTTGGCCCATGCTGTAGGATTGTTGCCACCTATTACAGGATAGGTCTTTACGATGTTGTTGAAATCGTTGTTATGCCATGCGTAGTTCAGGCCCACACCACCGAGCAGCACGAGATTCAGGAAATGGGTGTCGTTCTTCCAAAAGAGGTTGGACACGTTAAACAGCACATCTGCACTGGCAGTGTAGTAATTGTAGTAGTAGTTCCTGTTCAAAGCCTCAAAACCGCCCTTGGAACGCCAACCGCTGACATGCACACGGCCCCCCACTACAGGATTGTAATAACCTCCGAAATAAACGGCACCGAAAGGCATCACCAATTTGGAGTTGTCAAAATTTGTAAATGTTGTCTGAACTCCTCCTTGCACACCTACGAAGAGGTAAGGAGCTTTGTTGTCATTTTCACCGTAACCGGCAGCATTGGCAACAGGCGCACAAAGCAACATACCTGCAACCAAAGAAAACAAGAATTTTTTCATATCTTTTTTAATTATAATTAATGTCAATACGAGCAAATTATATGGCAAAAATAGCGTATCCGCCCGACTTGGCAAAGTATTTTTTATCTTTTTTTACGTTTTTATTAAATTTTGTTCCTTTTTCAAGATTACCGGCATTAAAAACCCACTCTGCCCTGACCGCAAAAGACATAAACCCGGAGTTTATGACAAGTCGCCCTGCCAACCCGCCACATACGCCTTGTCACCATGACCAGATGTTCTCTTTTTACCTTGTTTCATAAATGCAGGAGCAGCCTCGCAATTGATTTTAACTCCCTGCACGCTTCATATTACGAACAAGCAGCCATACACCTGTCCTGACTCGCTGCCATCGGCAGGAACATTCCTTCCGCACCCGGCAGGGTTGTCAGGGTTGTTTATCTCCCCAAATTTGCATATCCATATAAATTTTATTATCTTTGTGGTCTTATATTGCACTTAATAGTGCACAATGCAAAAAGAACGAGCACTCTATCAGAGAATCTACCTGTAATGGAAACCATCATCAAGAAAGTTGTTTCGAAGTCTGAACTGCGCAAGTTTATCCGTTTCAACTATAATATGTACCGGGACAATGCTTTTTCCGTTCCCGACCTTTACGAAGACATGCTGACGACATTCTCAGCCAAGAATCCTGCCATGGAATTCTGTGATGCCGAGTATTATCTTGCCTATCACGGCGACACAATAGTCGGACGCGTTGCCGCCATCATCAACCACAGAGCCAATGAACGCTGGGGGAAAAAGACTGTCAGATTCGGCTGGATTGACTATATCAACGATTATGACGTCAGCCGCACCCTGATAGATGCAGTAGAAGCATTCGGCAGGCTTCACGGCATGGAAGATATAGAAGGACCACTCGGATTTACCGACATGGATGCCGAAGGCATGCTGCTGGAAGGATATGACCTTCCGAGTACCATGGCCACCATATACAACTACCCATACTATCCCCAACACATGGAGTACTTAGGCTTTGAAAAAGCCGCCGACTGGGTAGAATTCCGCATGATAGTGCCCGACAAGGTTCCGGAAAAGATGATCCGCATCAGCGACATCGTACAGAAGAAGTATGGCTTGCACAACGTCAAACTGACAAAGAAAAAAATACATGACGAACATTACGGGCAACGCATCTTTGAACTCATCAACGAAGGTTACAAAGACCTGTTTGGCTTCGTTGCCCTCACGCAGGCACAGATAGATCAATATGTCAAGACTTACCTCGGCCTGCTCAATCTGGAAATGGTTTCCATGATAGAAACAGCAGAAGGTGAACTGGTTGGTGTCGGTATCAGTATGGACAGCCTGTCCGCAGCCCTGCAGAAAGCCAAGGGCAAACTATTCCCTACAGGATGGTACCACTTGCTCAAGGCTCTCAAGGGGAAACATCCCGATACCGTAGACCTGCTGCTTGTCGCCATCAAACCGGAATTTCAGAACAAGGGCGTCAATGCCATGCTCTTCACTGACCTGCTGCCAATCTATATCCGCAACGGATACAAATATTGTGAAACTAACCCCGAACTGGAACTCAATACTGCCGTACAAAAGCAATGGGAATACTTTGAAACCGCCGACACCCGAAGGAGAAGATGTTTCAAGAAACCACTTGAGTAAAAACACATCAAAACAAAAAGCAACAACATCCAAACATACATGTCTGACAATTATAACGAAGAATACGAGTCCGGCACTGCTCCGGAAACCGAAAAAAGACCGGCTGTAGACTATAACGAAGACAAGATACGCCATCTCAACGATGTAGAACACATCCGCCTGCGTCCGGGAATGTACATCGGACGACTCGGCGATGGGTCCCAGGCTGAGGACGGTATCTATGTATTATTGAAGGAAACCATTGATAACAGCATAGACGAATTCAACGAAGGATTCGGCAAGCGCATTGACATCGAAATCAAGGAAGACCTCAGCGCTTCAGTACGCGACTACGGGCGCGGCATCCCCCTGGGCAGCCTGATACCCGCCGTATCCCAGCTGAACACTGGTGCAAAATACGACACTGCCGTCTTTACCGCCAGCGTGGGACTCAACGGTGTCGGCATCAAAGCCGTCAATGCCCTAAGCCAACGCTTTATCGCCCGCAGCCACCGCGACGGAAAATTCCATGAAGCCATCTTCGAGAAAGGAGTTCTCAAGGAAGACAACTATGGTGATACCACTGAAGAAAACGGAACATACATATATTTTGAACCCGACCCTGAACTGTTCCACAATTTTCACTTTCACAGCGAATACATCGGGTTCATGCTTCGCAACTACACCTACCTGAACACAGGCCTTACCATCTATAACAACGGTATGCGCATTGCCAGCCGCAACGGACTGGAAGACCTGCTCTCCGACAACATAACCCAGGAAATGCTCTATCCCATCATACACATCAAAGGCAACGGCATAGACATTGCCTTTACCCATGTAAAACAACAGTATGGTGAGGAATACTATTCATACGTTAACGGGCAGCACACCACCCAAGGCGGTACGCACCAAAGTGCCTTCAAGGAGCACATAGCACGCACTATCAAGGAATTTTTCGGAAAAAACTACGAATACACCGACATACGCAACGGTCTTGTCGGAGCCATCGCCATAAAGGTTATTGAACCCGTGTTTGAGAGCCAGACAAAAATCAAGCTGGGCTCACTTACCATGGCACCGCCCAAAGACAGCAATGGCAACCCCTTCCCACTATCGGGAGTAAGCGTAAACAAGTTTGTAGGAGACTTCATAAAGGAAAACATTGACAACTATCTGCACAAGAATCTGGATATAGCCGAGACTATCCAACAAAAAATCGTAGAATCGGAGCGAGAGCGCAAGGCCATGGCCGGAGCCTCCAAGCAAGCTAAGGAACGGGCCAAGAAAGTCAGCCTGAACAACAGCAAGCTGCGTGACTGCCACATACATTTCAATGATGCCAAAGGCGACCTGCGCGAAGAATCATCTATCTTTATCACAGAGGGACTCTCAGCAAGCGGTTCCATCACCAAGAGCCGCAACGTTGCCACACAAGCCGTATTCAGCCTGCGTGGAAAGCCCTTGAATTCCTATGGGCTGACCAAAAAGATTGTCTATGAAAACGAAGAATTCAATCTGCTGCAGGCCGCACTGAACATTGAAGACGGCCTCGACGGACTGCGTTACAACAAGGTTATCGTCGCTACCGATGCTGATGTAGACGGCATGCACATCCGTCTGCTCATGATAACCTTCTTCCTGCAATTCTTTCCCGAACTTATCAAAAAAGGGCACGTCTACATTTTACAGACACCATTGTTCCGCGTAAGGAACAAGCGCAAGAACACAAGGAAAGAAACCGGCGACAAGATGAAAATCTCTGCTGACGCAGCTGGAGCCGCCATCCTGAAAAACCCCAAAAGCAGCGGGCGTTCAGAATTTGAAACCCGCTACTGCTATACAGAGCAGGAAAGACTGCAGGCCATCAAAGATTTGAGCCCCAACCCAGAGATAACCCGTTTCAAAGGCTTGGGTGAAATCTCACCCGATGAATTCAAATATTTCATCGGCCCTGAAATGCGGCTTGAACAGGTTACCCTACACAAAGACGACCAAGTCAATGATTTATTGAATTACTATATGGGCAAGAACTCCATGGAACGTCAAAATTTCATCATCGATAACCTGGTTATCGAGGAGGACCGCCCAGAAGAAGATTTTATAGAAGGATAAAATATATGGACAGAATAGCCATTTTCCCCGGTAGTTTTGACCCGTTTACAATCGGACACGACAGCGTGGTCAGGCGTGCCCTACTCTTATTTGACAAAATCATCATAGGTATCGGTGTCAACGCTGAAAAAAGAGCACTTTTCCCTGTTGAAAAACGTGTAGAGTTTATCCGGTCACTATATAAAGACAATCCTCAGATTGAAGTCACCTCCTACGATACCTTGACCATAGCCTTTGCCAAAAAGGTAAATGCTCAATTCATCCTGCGTGGTTTACGCTCCGTACGTGACTTTGAGTATGAACGTGACATTGCCGACCTGAACAAGCAATCAACCGGTATTGAGACCATTCTCCTCTTTACCGAGCATCAATATGGCTGCATCAGTTCAAGCGCCATACGTGAACTTATCTCCTATGGCGAAGATGTAACAAAATATCTCCCCAAACCGCAAACAAAATGAAAAAACTTTTATTTATTCTGATTTGTGCTCTTGCCGGCAACGTGTACGGGCAACGTCTTCTGCCCGACCAGCAGGCACAGGCACAGCAACAACAAAAACGACTTTCACCTAAATCGGAAATGGCCCTTCGGAAGCTCACCATGGCTGAGATGGCCCTAAAAACACTATATATCGACACCCTTGATGAAAGCAAACTGACAGATGCTGCCATTAAAGGCATGCTGTCAGAACTGGACCCTCACACCTCATATACCAATGCTGAAGAAACCAAGAAGTTCAATGAACCACTCAACAGCAATTTTGAGGGCATCGGTGTACAGTTCAATATTCTGAGAGATACTCTTGTAGTCATCCAGACTATATCTAAAGGTCCCTCAGAAAAAGTCGGTATACTTGCCGGCGACCGCATCGTCACAGTCAACGACACAGCCATTGCAGGCGTCAAGATGGCGCGCGACCAGATCATGAAACGGCTACGTGGCCCAAAGGGAACAACTGTTATCCTAGGTGTTGTACGCAAGAACGTTCCCGAATTGCTGAAATTCAAGGTCACCCGCGACAAGATTCCCCTACATTCCGTTGACGCTGCCTATATGATTCGCCCTGGTATCGGACTTATCCGTATCAGCAGTTTTGCCGTGAACACAAAACTGGAACTCATAGAAGCGCTTGTCAAGTTGGAGAAGCAGGGAATGAAAAGCCTTATTCTTGATTTACAGGAAAATGGTGGGGGATATCTGGAAGCTGCCGTTGGTGTAGCAAGCCAGTTCCTGGAGAAGGATGCTCTACTCGTTTACACCGACGGGCGCTCCGTCAAACATCAAGACTATAAAGCAGAGGGGGGCGGGAAATTTCTTAAAGGCGACATTGTCGTTCTGGTTGACGAGTATACGGCATCAGCTGCAGAAATTGTAAGCGGTGCCATCCAAGACCACGACCGCGGCTACATCGTGGGACGGCGCACTTTTGGCAAAGGACTTGTACAACGCCCCATTCCCCTGCCCGATGGTTCCCTCATCCGTGTAACTGTCTCTCACTACTATACTCCCTCCGGACGCTGCATACAGAAACCGTACGAAAAGGGTAAATCCAAAGAATATCAGCAGGACGTACTGAAACGCTACAAAGACGGAGAACTGATGCATCAAGACAGTATACATTTTGCAGACTCTCTCAAATACAAGACCTTGAAAAAGGGCCGTACCGTTTACGGTGGAGGTGGCATCATGCCCGACTATTTCATCCCCTTGGATACGCTTAAATATTCCAAATACTATCGCACGCTCAGTCTCAAGAACTGCATCCTGGAAAGCTATATGTCATATCAAGACATACACCGCAAGGAATTGAAAGAAAAGTATACCGACTTTGAACAATTTAAAAAGGAATATGACGTCCCCATGGAAATAGTTGACAGCATATTCAGCGCCGGCAAGCGCTTAAATGTCACACCTAAAGACGAAGCTGAAAAGACACGTGCCGTCGG
Source organism: uncultured Bacteroidales bacterium (assembly GCA_902773055.1). GTDB lineage: Bacteria > Bacteroidota > Bacteroidia > Bacteroidales > Bacteroidaceae > UBA6382. Next base: position 4,655 of record CACYCZ010000085.1, on the reverse strand, counting down.
AGAAGTCAAGATGGTTGTCAAGGCATTGACGGCAAGAGACATATGGGATATGTCAGAATATTTTGCCATAATAAATGAAGACAACAATGCCGTCAAGAAAGCACTTGAACTGCTGACAACTGATAAAAAGAAGAAGAAATAAATGGAAGACACCTTTGACATCAGAAGCGAACAGGTCGGACTGCATTCCGATAAAGAATATGAGAATGCACTGCGCCCTTTGACCTTTGACGATTTCAACGGCCAGATGAAAGTTGTCGACAATCTCAAGGTTTTTGTAGAAGCTGCCAAGTATCGTGGTGAACCATTGGACCACACCTTGCTTCACGGTCCTCCGGGATTAGGCAAGACCACGCTCAGCAACATCATTGCCAACGAACTTGGCGTGGGATTCAAGATAACCTCCGGACCTGTGCTTGACAAGCCCGGTGACTTGGCTGGCCTGCTGACCTCCCTGGAGCCTCACGACGTCCTCTTTATTGACGAAATACATCGTCTGTCACCCGTGGTAGAAGAATACCTGTATTCCGCCATGGAAGATTTCAAAATAGACATCATGTTGGACAAGGGTCCGGCAGCCCGAAGCATTCAAATCACCTTGAACCCCTTTACGCTGATTGGCGCTACCACGCGCAGCGGACTGCTGACAGCGCCTTTGCGCGCCCGTTTTGGCATTAACCTCCATCTGGAATACTACGATGCCAAGACCCTGAAGCGCATTCTACTACGCTCCGCCCGAATGCTGAAAGTAGAGATTTCCGACGATGCCGCCTTCGAGATAGCCGGCAGAAGCCGTGGAACGCCCCGTATAGCCAACGCCCTGCTACGCCGTGTGCGCGACTATGCCCAGGTGAAAGGCAACGGCGACATAGACCTCAAGATTGCCCACATCGCCCTTGAAGCCCTCAACATAGACCGCTACGGACTGGATGAGATTGACAACAAGATTCTCAGCACCATTATCGACAAATTCAACGGCGGTCCTGTCGGCGTGAACAATATTGCCACCAGTATCGGTGAAGAGGAAGGCACTCTGGAAGAAGTCTACGAGCCTTTCCTCATCATGGAAGGATTCATCAAGAGGACACCACGAGGCAGAGAAGCCACAGAACTGGCATACAAGCATCTCGGCAAGACGCCCAAGACGCACTTCACGACAGGACCCTCACTTTTTGACGACACGCAAGATGATTAGCTATACTACCGACGGAGTTAAAATGCCGTCCATTCAGAAAAGGGCCAACAACAAGTGGCTGCATGCCGTTGCCGAGTCCTACGGATTCAAGATCGGAGACGTTGCCTATATCTTCTGCAACGATGCAAAAATATTGGAAGTCAACCGCCAATATCTTCAGCACGACTATTTCACTGACATCATCACCTTTGACTACTCTGAAGGCCACACCATCCACGGCGACATCTTCATCAGTCTGGATACTGTCAGGAGCAACAGCGAACTGTTCCATACCGACTACGCTACTGAACTTCACCGCGTCATTATCCACGGCATCCTTCACCTCTGCGGCATCAACGACAAGGGCCCTGGTGAAAGGGCTATCATGGAACAGGCAGAAAACCGTGCGCTCACTATTTGGAATCAACAACAAAAACAATAAAACATCATGAAATTTTTCAACAAGACCTTACTGCTTATCCTGACATTGTCATTGGCAATGTCTTATTCAGAAGCAAAGAAGACCAAGAATCTGCGCCTGCTCTACTGGAACATCCAGAACGGCATGTGGGATGGTCAGACCGATGATTACAAACGGTTTACCGACTGGGTTGACCGTCAGCAGCCCGATGTCTGCGTATGGTGTGAGGCCCAGAAGCTCTACCTTACCAACACCGACCAGCGTGAGCGGGAAACCGAGGAGGAATGCCTCGCCCGCTGGGAAAGGCTGGCTAAGCGCTACGGCCACAAGTATGTCTACCTGAGCGCCCACCCCGACAACTATCCTCAGCTCATCACCTCTAAGTACCCCATTGAGATGCAGAAGAAAATATCGGGCAATGCCGATACCCTCGTATGTCACGGTGCTTCCTGGTCAACCCTGAAACTGGGCAAGAACGCTATCAATATTGTCACTCTCCACACATGGCCTCAGCGCTACGGCTACAATGTTCCCAAGGATCAGCGTGATGCCAGCGCTGCCCGCAACGAGGGCGATGTATTCCGCAGCATCGAAATGGAATACATCTGCAAGGAGACCGTTCTGCAGCACAAAAACAGCAAGAAAGAACTCTGGATGATGATGGGAGACTTCAACTCCATATCCATCAAGGACAACGCACTGTACAAACTCGACGAGAGCAGCCCGCGTTTCCTCACCCACAACTACATTCTCAAGAATACGCCTTACGTTGACATCATCAAGGAGCAGTTCCCCAACGAGGTAGTCAGCACCACCGGCGGAAGCGCCCGTATAGATTTCATCTACATGACCCCCGCCCTGTACAAGATGGTAAAGGATGCCAACGTCATTACCGACAGCTATACCAAGCCGGTCAGGAATCCGCAGAACATATCCAACTTCTGGCATCCGTCTGACCATAAGCCCATCCTTGTCAACTTTAACCTGAAATAATCATTCACATTTTATTAACCCCTAAAATCAATTTAAAGATGAAACAGATTTTTGTCATGTTTGCAGCAGCTGCAATGCTCTGCATGGTATCCTGCTCCAAAAAGGCAGACGAAGCTCAAGCTACCAAAGACGTTGAGACCGCCAATGTTGAAGTTCAGCAGATCCAGTCTGAAGTAGATTCTCTCCAAGCTAACCTTGATGCCGTAACCAGTGCGACCTACGACAGCGAAGAGGCCAAGAACAAGGCTATTGCCGAAGCAGAAGAGATCCTGGAAGGCGCAAAGAGCAAGCTTGAAAACGCTCAGCAGAAACTTTCCTCAGCCCTGCAGTCCTACAAGGATGCCACAGGCAAGGAGTTTGAGCAGGCTGTCAGCGATGCCGTCGACAATGCCGTAAACGCTGCTACAGAAGTTAAGGAGAATGCCGAGCAGGCTGCCACCGATGCCGTTGACAATGCCGTAAATGCTGCCAACGAGACCGTTGAGAATGCCAAGGCTGCCGCTCAGGAGACAGTTGACAACGCCAAGAATGCTGCCAACGAGGCTGCCAATGAGAAGGTAAACGAGGCTAAGACCAAAGCCAACGATGCCATCAACAACGCTGCCAACAAGGCTAACGACGCTATCAACAAGATCCTGCCTACTTCCAAGAAGTAATTTTTCAAAGATTCAAGTGCTGACAGGCAGTTGAAGAACTATTAATGTCCGCAGTGTCATGAGACAGACTCTGCGGACATTTTTTTACTTCATCGACATCTTCTTTAGGAATTATTGAATTCAACTAGTTAAATAGTATTTTGATGCTAACTTAACATCATAATCCTGTATATACTTTAAAAAAGGTGTTACATACATCTCATGCATCTTCTGACATCTTGTTTCTGCACTTATAACGAATACTTTTAGATAATGCCTAGCCCATTCTTCTCTGGATCCCTTCCACGATTGATCTAAATCAGACACATGAAATTGAACTTGCATAGCCGCCCAGTTAATATATAGTTTTTCTGGATTTGCCATAAACAAATCACCATGATGAGCACCTGTACACTTTCATTTTTCCTCTTTACCTAACGATGATAGCATTTGATTATCTGAATGACCAAACAAACTGCCTAATAATGATTTAATTCCCATTTTATTACGAGTTTAATGTGATTTCTTCCAATTCTTTTGATTTATTTTGCATTGTTTCAATGACGATTGAGCAGGATAATATCCTTTCTTCAAAGCACGCTTATATTCTTTCTTGGCCTTACGATAGTCATGAAGTCTTTCAAAAGCTGTTCCTCTATCATAATATAGCTTGCTATTGTACCAGCCTGTATTTAGAGCATAATCTGAATAAAAGATAAAGCCATTGTAGTCGCCTTTATTATAACAGTTGTATGCTTTGTCCTGATATTCTTCAAAGCGTTGTTTCATTACTTCTTGACGATAAGCGTTGGCATGAGCTGCCATCATCATCTCCTCCATCGAAAGGGGTTGGAATGTACTCTCTATTGTGTAATTGATGTTCTGGGCATAGCTAACTGATGCCCAGAACACGAACGATATAAAAAAGAACCTTTTCATACTCATTTCATTTATAATTTACCATGTCCAAATGCTAGTCCCGGTATTGCTCTTTTGCTGAGTCGTAGTATTGCCGAACATGTCGGTACGGCCTGTGGTGGATGTGCCGGTCGAGTAACCATATGAATCACGATGGGTCGTTGTGGTGTTGCCGAACATGTCAGTACGGCCAGTTGTGGATGTGCCTGTCGAGTAGCCATATGAATCACGATGGGTCGTTGTGGTGTTGCCGAACATGTCAGTACGGCCAGTCGTTGATGTGCCAGTCGAGTAACCATAAGAATCACGATGTGTAGTTGTAGTGTTGCCGAACATGTCGGTACGGCCAGTCGTAGATGTGCCAATGGTACGACCATAAGCGTCACGATGAGTGGTTGTTGTGTTGCCGAACATATCAGTACGACCAGTTGTTGAAGTACCAGTCGTCCTGCCATAAGCATCACGATGAGTCGTTACTGTGTTACCAAACATGTCGGTACGGCTGGTGGTAGAT